>JBDHVF010000120.1:0-14018 GCA_039809605.1 Polyangiales bacterium
CGCGTACACCCTCGCGGTCGTGCGCGACGCGGCGCCGAGCCTGCGCGCGGCCGGGGCGTCGCCGCGCGGGCGCGCGCTGGTGGTCGACGACGAGCCCTCGATCGGCGCGGCGGTGCAGCGCATGCTGCGAGAGACGCACGACGTCACCGCGGTGCAGTCGGCGCGCGACGCGCTCGCGCGGCTGCGCGCGGGCCAGGTGTACGACGTGATCTTCTGCGACCTGATGATGCCCGAGATGACCGGCATGGAGCTCCACGAGGCGCTGCGCGCCGAGCTCCCGCGCGCGGCCGAGCGGATGGTGTTCATCACGGGCGGCGTGACGCAGCCGGCGGCCCAGCGCTTTCTCGACGGCGTGCCCAACGAGCACCTCGAGAAGCCGCTCAACATCCAGCGCCTGCGCGCGCTCGCGCAGCGCATGACCGAGGCGGCGCAGACGCGCGGTTGACGGCCCCTCTCTCGGGCGCGAGGTGTCATCGCATCATGCCGCCCCAACCCGTGCCTCGTGACGTGATCGTGATGGGCGCCTCGGCCGGCGGCATCGAGGCCCTCTCGGCGATCGTCGCGGGGCTGCCGGCGGACCTGCCCGCGTCGGTGTTCGTCGTGCAGCACGCCGACGCGAGCTTCGCGAGCCGCCTGCCCGAGATCCTCGCGCGTCGCTGCCCGCTGCCGGTGCGCCACGCGCTGCACGGCGAACCGATCGAGCGGGGCAAGGTCTACGTCGCGCCGAGCGACAACCACCTGATGCTGCGCCCGGGCTACCTGCACGTGGCGCGCGGTCCCAAGGAGAACGGCCACCGCCCCTCGGTCGACGCGCTCTTTCGAACCGCGTCGACCTCGTACGGCCCGCGGGTGATCGGCGTGGTGCTCACGGGCTACCTCGACTGCGGCACCGCGGGGCTCCTCTCGGTCAAGGCCCGCGGCGGCGTCGCCGTCGTGCAGGACCCGCGCGAGGCCTTCGCGCCCGACATGCCCTCGAGCGCGATCCGACACGTCGAGGTCGACCACGTCGCGCCGCTCCACGACATCGCGCCGCTGCTCTCGAAGCTCGCGCGCCAGCCCGCCGGGCCGCCTCACCCGGTCATCGGCGGCGCGCTGCAGGAGATCGAGGGCGACGAGCTCGGCGCGCCGTCGGACCTCGTGTGCCCGACCTGCCAGGGCGTGCTCACCGAGAGCGAGCTGCAGGGCTTCCGCGTGTTCCGCTGCCACGTGGGCCACTCGTTCTCGATCGAGAGCATCGCGTCGGAGCAGGCCGAGTCGGTCGAGCGCGCGCTCTGGGCCGCGGTGCGCGCGCTCGACGAGAGCGCGTCGCTGGCCCGGCGCGTCGGCAACTCCTCGTCGGGCGCGATGCAGCGCCGCTTCGAAGAGAAGGCCGAGACCCTGGGCGACCAGGCCGACGTGATCCGCCAGCTCCTGCTGCACGGCCGGGGGCTCTCGCGCGACGACGCGCCCGACGTGAAGAAGGTCGAGGAGTCCGCCGCGCCTTCGACGGAAGAGTCGCCGCCCGGCGAGAAGGGCTGATACGCTCCGTCGCCCGCCGCCCCGAGCAACCCCTTGGTGACCGAATGAGCGACGAACCCAACGCCCCCCCCGCGCCCGAGACGCCCCCACCCGACGCCCCCGCCGACGACAGCCCCCCGTTCGTGATCGTCGGCGTCGGCGCGTCCGCGGGCGGGCTCGACGCGCTCGAGGCCATGTTCCGGCGCTTCGCGCTCAACTCGATGGCCTTCATCGTCGTGCAGCACCTCTCGCCCGACCAGGAGAGCCACCTGCCCGAGATCCTCCAACGCTTCACCAAGATGAAGGTCGTCGCCGCGGGCGACGGGGTGCGCGTCGAGCCCAACACCGTCTACGCCATCACGCCCAACGTCAACCTGGCGCTCCTCCACGGCGTGCTGCACCAGATGCCCCCGTCGGTCGACCGAGGGCAGTCGATCGACTTCCTCTTCCGCTCGCTCGCCGAGGACCGCGGCGCGTACGCCGTCGGCGTGGTGCTCTCGGGCACCGGCAGCGACGGCTCGGTGGGCCTCAAGGCCATCAAGGCCGAGGGCGGGCTCACGTTCGTGCAGAAGCCCACGACGGCGCGCTTCGACGGCATGCCCCTCGCGGCGCTCGAGAGCGGCGCGGCGGATTTCTGCCTGCCCCCCGAGGGCATCGCCGACGAGCTCATGCAGCTCGCCCAGCACCCCTACCTCAAGCGCCACGCGCCGCTGCGAACCACCACGCCCGAGCGCCTGGGCAAGATCTTCGTGCTCCTGCGCGACGCCTTCGGGCACGACATGTCGCTCTACAAGCACGGCACCATCGAGCGGCGCATCCAGCGCCGCATGGCCGTGAACAAGATCGAGCGCCTCGAGGACTACATCGTGTACCTCCAGGGCCGGCCCGGCGAGCTCGCGACGCTCTACCGCGACCTGCTCATCGGGGTGACGTCGTTCTTCCGCGACCACGAGCCCGTCGACGCGCTCAAGTCGATGGTCTTCCCGAAGCTCGTCGAGCGCCGCAAGTCCGACAGCCCCATCCGCATCTGGGTGCCCGGCTGCTCCACGGGCGAGGAGGCGTACTCGATCGCCATCGCGCTCCTCGAGTTCCTCGGCGACCGCGCGCCGCTCTTCAAGCTGCAGATCTTCGCGTCGGACGTCGACGACGAGGCCGTGCAGGTCGCGCGGCGCGGGATCTACCCCCCGCAGATCACGCTCGACGTGTCGCCCGACCGCATCCAGCGCTTCTTCGTGCCGCGCCAGGGCGGCTACCAGGTGAGCCGGCGGCTGCGCGACATGGTGGTCTTCGCCACGCAGAACGTCACCAAGGACCCGCCCTTCTCGCGCCTCGACCTCGTGAGCTGCCGCAACCTGCTCATCTACTTCCAGCCCGTGCTCCAGAAGAAGGTGCTGCGCATCTTCCACTACGCCCTCAACCCCGAGGGCTTTCTGCTGCTCGGCACGTCGGAGACCGTGGGCGACTCGCCCGAGCTCTTCACCCTCGTCGACCGCAAGGCCAAGGTCTACCGCAAGAAGAACATGCCCTCGAGCGCGACCTTCGACGTCACCTTCGGCGAGGCGCCGCCGCGCGGCGGCGAGAGCGCGATGCGCGCGAGCTCGGAGACGAAGCCCATGGCCAACGTGCAGCAGCTCGCCGACCGCAGGATCCTCGAGCGCATCGGCCCTCCCGGCGTGGTCATCAACGAGAACTTCGAGGTGCTCCAGTTCCGCGGCAAGACGGGCCCCTACCTCGAGCCCCTGCCGGGCACGGCCTCGCTCAACCTCCTGAAGCTCGCGCGCCCCGAGCTCATGACCGACCTGCGCGGCGCCATCCACCGCGCGCTCGAGACCAACGCGCCGGTGAGCGTGCGCGGGCTCACGGTGAAGGGCGACGGCCCGCGGCGCACCCTCGACCTCGAGGTGCTGCCGATCGTCGAGCCCGAGACGCGCGGGCGCTGCCTCGTGGTGCTCTTCGTCGACGTCGGCGAGGCCGCGTCGCCCGAGGCGCTGTCCCAGAGCGACGACAGGGGCCCCGACGTCGACCCGCGCATCCAGGAGCTCGAGCGCGAGCTCGGCGCCACCAAGGAGTACCTCCAGAGCACCATCGAGGAGCTCGAGACCGCCAACGAGGAGCTCAAGAGCGCCAACGAAGAACTCCAGAGCGCCAACGAAGAACTCCAGAGCACCAACGAGGAGCTCGAGACCTCGAAGGAGGAGCTCCAGAGCACCAACGAGGAGCTCACCACGGTGAACGACGAGCTCCACAGCCGCATGGGCGAGCTCAGTCAGAGCAACGACGACCTGCAGAACCTCCTGGGCGTGATCGACGCGCCCGTGGTGATCGTGGGCCTCGACCTGCGCATCCGGCGCTTCACGCAGGGCGCCGAGCGGCTGCTCAACCTCATCCAGGCCGACCTCGGCCGCCCGGTGGCGCACCTCTCGTGGTTCATGCCCGCGGGCGCCATCGAGCGCATGATCACCCGCGCCATCGAGCACCTCACGCTCGAGCACGAGGAGCTCACCGCCGCGAGCGGGCGCCGCTACCGCGTGTCGGCCGTGCCCTACAAGACCGCCGACCACGTCATCAAGGGCGCGGTGCTCACCTTCGTCGAGCTGCCGTTCGAGCTCCCCGCGAAGAGCTGACGCGCGCCGCCTCCGCGGCTCAATCCTCGAGGGCGCGGTCGAGCGCCCGGAGCGTGAACACCGCCCGCTCGACGCCCAGCCGCCCGTTCATCGCCTCGAGGCGCGACGTCTCCGCGAGCAGGCGCGCCCTGTCTTGCACCAGGCCCGCCTGCTCGGCGCAGAGCGTCGCGTGCTCCTCTTCGAGCGCCCGGTGCTCGCGGCGCAACCGCTCGAGCCGCGCGCGCAGCGCGAGGATCTCGAACCCCAGCGCCTCGACCCTCGCGTACGGGTCGCGCGGCGCCTCGGGGACCGGCGACACACGCGCCACCGGTTGGGGCTGCCGCTGCCACGCGAGGTCGTTCGGGCCGCGCCTGGCGACGAGCCGATCGCCGTCGTACACGACGGCCTTCCACCCGGCGCCGTGCGCGCGCATGCGGCGCGTGATCTCCGCGAGCGCAGCGCGCTCGGTCGCGGCCGAGAGGCGGAACGTCACCGCGCGCCGGTCGCGAGCGCACGCGATGACCGTGTACTCACGCTCGGCGCCGCCGCGGTCGGTGTCGTTCGCCAGCGCAGCCGCGCGCGGCGACTGGCTCCGGATGCGTCGAAAGGGCGGCACCGATCGTGACGGCATGGGTCGCGCTTTCCCCGTGTGGATGAATCCCGCGAACATTTCGCGCCGCGGGCGGCTCTCCGCAAGCCCGCGCGTTGTCACCGATCGTCGGCGTAGACGCGAAGCGCGAGGCGCCCCGCGGGAGTTTCTCGGAGCGCGTCGATGGTGGGGCGCATCGAGAGCGGCGCTTCGTCGCGGCCGCCGAGCCATTTCGCATAGCCGTCGGGCAGGAGCGCGGGCGCCGAGAGCGCGGCGAAGGTGAGGTCGGCGGCGGTGAAGCGGTCGCCCGCGAGGTAGCGCCGCCCGTCGCCGAGCGCGCGGCTCACGTCGTCGAAGACGGCGCTCACCTTCGCGAGCGAGCGCTCGACGCTCTCGGGCGTGATGCGCATGCCCCTGCGCATGAGCGCGACGGCCATCGGGTACGTGCGCTCGAGCACGGCGAACTCCCACGAGGGCGCGTGCTTGCGCAGCAGCGCGAGCGCGCGCTCGCGGTCGGGCAGGAGGTGCCCGTAGCCCCAGCGGCGCGTGTGCGGGCCGAGCTCGTCGTCGAAGCGCGCCTCCCAGCGCGACACCTCGGCGCGCAGCGCGGGGTCGTGAGGAAACAGCCTGCGCTCCTCGGGGAGCATCGCGTCGACCCACTCGAGGATGCGCGTCGAGTCTTCGATCGCGCCGTGGGGCGTCGCGAGCACGGGCACCTGGCGCGTGCCGCCCGCGCGCCGCGCGCCCACGACGTGAAAGAACGGGAGGTGCATCTCCTCCGCGTAGGTCATGCCCGCGCGGTCGAGCGCCCAGCGGGCCTTCTCGCAGTAGTGGCTGAAGGGGATGGTGACGAGGCGCCGTCGGCTCATGCGCGCGACGGTATCACCGTGGCTACGAGACCTTCTCGCCGAACGAGCTCGCGAGCTCGACGAGGAGCTTCTTCTGCTGCGCGTTGAGCTTCTTCGGCACCTCGACGCGCACCACGGCCACGAGGCTCCCTCGCCCGCCGCCGTCGACGAAGGGCACGCCGAGGCCGCGGAGGGTGATGGGCGTGTTGGGCTGCGTGCCCGCGGGGATGTCCACGCGCACGGTCTGGTCGTCGAGGTTGGTGAACTCCACCGAGCCGCCGAGGGCCGCGGTGGTGAACGACACGGGCACCTCGGCGACGAGGTCGTTGTCGTGGCGTTCGAAGCGCCCGTCGGGCTGCACCTCGATCACGACGAGCAGGTTGCCCGCGGGGCCGCCGTTCACGCCGGCCTCTCCGTGGCCGGGCACGCGAATGGCCTGGCCGTGGTCGATGCCCGCGGGGATCGAGACCTTGACCTTCTTCTCGGCGCGCAGCTCGCCGCGGCCGCGGCAGTCCTTGCAGGGCTTGCCGATGACCTGCCCCGAGCCTCCGCAGTCGTTGCAGGGCATCGAGACCATGAAGCCCATGCCGCCGTGCGCGACCTGGCCGCGGCCCCGGCACGTCGAGCACGCCACGGGGCTGCTGCCCTTCTCCGCGCCGCTGCCCTCGCACGACGCGCACGTCGCGGCGTAGACGACGTTCACGTCGCGCTTCACGCCGAACACGGCCTCGCGCAGCGTGAGCTGCACCTGCGTGCGAAGGTCCCTGCCCTGCTGCGGGCGCTTCGACTGCCGCGCGCCCTGCGCAGGCCCGGCGCGACGTCCGCCGCCCTGGCCGAAGCCCCCGCCGAAGAACTCCGAGAAGAGGTCCTGGAACTGCACGAAGATGTCCTCGGGGGGGTGAAAGCCCTGCCCCTCGAGGCCCGCGTGGCCGTACGCGTCGTACATCTTGCGCTTGCTCGTGTCCGAGAGGACCTCGTAGGCCTCGCTGGCCTCTTTGAAGCGCCCCTCGGCCTCGGGGTCGTCGGGGTTCTTGTCGGGGTGATACTTCACCGCGAGAGAACGGAAGGCCTTCTTCACCTCGTCGGGGGAAGCGTTCTTCTTGACCCCCAACACCTCGTAGTAATCCCGCTTGCCTGACATGGTGCGCGCCGGGCGAACCTAAACCGCACGAAGTGCAAGTCAAGGAACGCACTTTCCTTCTGCGATGAGTGGTGGATCAGTCGAAGAGGCCCTTGAGCTTCTCGAGGAAGGTGCGCCGTTGAGGGTGCGTGTCTTCGCCCATCGCCGACGCGAGGCTCTCGACGAGCGCGCGCTGCTCGTCGGTGAGCTGCGTGGGCACCTCGAGCTGAATGGTCACGATCTGGTCTCCGCGGCCGTAGCCGCCGAAGCGCGGCATGCCCTTGCCGCGGAGCCGCAGCGCGTGGCCCGGCTGCGTGCCCGGCGGGATGCGCATGCGCACCTTGCCGTCGAGCGTGGGCACGTCGATCTGCGCGCCCAGCACCGCCTGCGGAAAGCTGATCGGGATGGTGCAGTGCAGGTCCGACTCCTGGCGCTTGAAGAGCGGGTGCTCGGCGATCTTCACCGTGATCTGCAGCTCGCCCGACGGGGCCCCGTTCACCGGCGCCTCGCCGTAGCCCGCGACGGTGCGCGTGGCGCCGTCTTCGACGCCGGGCGGCAGCGTGACCGAGAGCTTCTCGGTGCGCGTCGCCACGCCCGTGCCCGAGCACTTCGCGCAGGGCGTACGAGGGATCGACCCCTTGCCCGCGCACCGCCCGCAGGGCCGCGTGAGCCTGAAGAAGCCTTGTTGAAACCGCACCTCGCCGCGGCCCCCGCACGCGGGGCACGGGTCGACCTGCGAGCCCGGCTCGGCGCCGCGGCCGTGGCACGTCTCGCACGGCGCGGGGCGGTCGAACTCGATGATCTTCTCGCAGCCCTTCGCCGCGTCTTCGAGCGAGATGGTGAGCTCGACGTGAATGTCACGGCCGCCCTGGCGGCGACGGCCCGCGAAGCCGCCGATGCCGCCGAGAAAATCCCCCATGAGGTCCGAGAAGATCTCTTCGAAGTTGATCTCGGGCCCGCCGGGGGCGCCCGGAGTACCGCCGGGCGCGCGCCCCACGCGGTCGTAGTACGCGCGGCGGTCGGGGTCCGAGAGCACCGAGTACGCCTCGTTGAGCTCCTTGAACTTCGCCTCCGCGCTCGCGTCACCGGGGTTGCGATCGGGGTGATACCGCAGCGCCATCTTGCGAAACGCCGCCTTGAGCTCCTCGGGCGTGGCGCCGCGCTGCACCCCGAGGATTTCGTAGTAATCCACTGACACGCTGGCCATTGTGCGCGGCGGACCTTACGTCGGCCCCATGGCCGCGGCAACCCCGCGGCTCACGTCGCGGGCGGGGGCTCTGCGCCGCCGTACATCGACTCGGCGATGCGGTACGCGCTCGACTCGAGCGCCGCGAGCAGGTCGCGCACGGTCTGGAGGTCGGCGTTGGCGTCGAGCGACGCGCGCAGGTTCGCCACGTCCATCATGAGCTGCTCGCGAAGCTCCTGCGGGATGAGCTCGCCGAACTCGGTGAGGGTGTTCTGCGAGGTGAAGAGCATCGCCTCGGCGTTCGAGCGCATCTCGGCGTACTCCCTCCGGCGAAGGTCCTCCTGCTTCGAGGCCATGGCCTCGGCCACCAGGCGGTCGACGTCGTCTTGCGAGAGCCCCGAGCCCGCCACGATGCGCACGTCGCGCGACTTGCGCGTGGCCATGTCGGTCGCCGTCACCGAGAGGATGCCGTTGGCGTCGATGGCGAAGGTGACCTTGATCTTCGGCACGCCGCGCGGCGCCGCGGGGATGCCCGTGAGCTCGAAGTGGTAGAGCGAGCGGTTGTCGCCGGCCATCTCGCGCTCGCCCTGGAGCACGTGGATCGGCACGAAGGTCTGGTTGTCGAGCGACGTGCTGAACTCCTCGGAGCGCGACGTGGGGATGGTGGTGTTGCGCGGGATGAGCACGGTGGACACCCCGCCCGCGGTCTCGACGCCGAGCGAGAGCGGGGTCACGTCGAGGAGGAGGACGTTCTGCACGTCGCCCGCGATGGCCGCGCCCTGCACCGCGGCGCCGATGGCCACGACCTCGTCGGGCGAGAGGCCCTTGTGCGGCGGGCGGCCGAAGAACTCGGTGACGAGCTTCTGCACCAGGGGCATGCGGGTCATGCCGCCGACGAGCACCACCTGCTGGATGTCTTTCACCGTGACCCCCGCGTCGGAGAGGGCCTTGCGGCAGGGCTCGAGCGTGGCCTCGACGAGGTCGCCCACGAGGCGCTCGAGCTCGGCGCGCTTGAGCACCCGCTGCACGTGCGCGGGGCCCGCGGGCGTGGTGGCGATGAACGGGAGGTTGATCTCGGTCTCGAGCGACGACGAGAGCTCGTGCTTGGCCTTCTCCGCGGCCTCGCGCAGCCGCTGGAGCGCGAGGCGGTTCATCCGGAGGTCGACGTTGTGCTGCTGTTGGAACTCCTGCACGAGCAGGTCGATGATGCGCTGGTCGAAGTCGTCGCCGCCGAGGAAGGTGTCGCCGTTGGTGCTCACCACGCGGAAGACCCCGCGGGTGATCTCGAGGATCGAGATGTCGAAGGTGCCGCCGCCGAGGTCGTAGACGGCGATGCGCTCCTCGCCGCCGCGGTCGAGGCCGTACGCGAGGGCCGCGGCGGTGGGCTCGTTGATGATGCGCCGCACCTCGAGGCCCGCGATGCGCCCGGCGTCCTTGGTGGCCTGGCGCTGCGCGTCGTCGAAGTACGCGGGCACGGTGATCACGGCCTCGGTGACCTCCTCGTGCAGGTACGCCTCGGCGATGGTCTTCATCTGCGCGAGCACCGCGGCGCTCACCTCGGGCGGAGACATCTGCCGCTGGCCGACCTCGACCCACGCGTCGCCGTTCTCGCTCGGCACGATGCGGTAGGCCACGCGCTGCACCTGCTTGCGGGCCTCCTCGGAGGCGAACGAGCGGCCCATGATGCGCTTGACCGAGACGACGGTGTTCTCGGGGTTCTGCACCGCCTGGCGCTTCGCCACCTGCCCCACGAGCCGCTCGCCCGACGGCGTGAAGGCCACGATCGAGGGCGTGGTGCGCGCGCCCTCGGCGTTGGGGATCACCACGGGCGCGCCGCCCTCGATGATCGCCACGCAGCTGTTGGTCGTCCCCAGATCGATGCCGATGATCTTGCCCATGGCCCCTTTACGATCGCTCCGTGAAGGTCAGTTCGTCGAGGGGTCGCCCTCGGGCGACGGCGCCGGCGCGCCCTTCGACACGGCCACCATCGCCGGGCGCAGCAGGCGCTCGCCGAACTGGTAGCCGGGCACGAGCTCCTGGGCGACGGTGCCCGCCGCGTGCTCGGCGCTCTCGACCTGCGCGATGGCCTCGTGCACGTTGGGGTCGAAGGGCGTGCCCACGGCCGGCACCCTCTTGGCGCCGATGCGCGAGAGCGTGTCGTCGAAGAGCTTGAGCACCATCTGAACGCCCTTGGCGATGGCCGCCACGTCGGCGTCGGGGCGCATCGACTGCGACGCGCGCTCGAGGTTGTCGAACACCGGGAGCAGGTCGCGGAGCACGTCCTCCTTGCCGCGGCGGTACTCGTCGGTCTTCTCCCGCTGCGTGCGCTTGCGGTAGTTGTCGAAGTCCGCGAGGGTGCGAAGGAGCTGGTCCTTCAGCTTGTCGCGCTCGGCGTTGGCGGCCGCGACGGCGTCGGGCTCGGCGGGCGCCTCGGTCGCCGCGGACGTCGCGGGGGCTTCGGCCTGCGGGGCGGGCGTGGCGGTGTCGGCGGGGTTCGAAGGGCTGGTCTCGTCGCTCATGGTGTCTCTGTCGGTGTGATGGGCGCGTCTCGCCGACGCGCCCCTTGGGGAAGGCGCGAGATTCTATGGCAGAGAGTGGCGCGGAGGGAAAGGCGGATTCTCCCGCGGGCGAAGGGCGGAGAGGGCGGTCAGTGATCGCCCGCGGCGGAGCGCACGCGGTTGATGAACGCGGCGTCGGCGACGTGGCCCACGAGGCGGGCGCGCGCGCGGTCGAAGAGAGAGTTCCACGCGCCGCGGTCGGTCACGGGCACCGACGTGATGTTGCGGCTCGCCATGCCCGCGATGGCCGTCTGCTCGTCGCGACGGAGGTTCTGGATCAGGAGCTGATGAAACTGCGTGGCCGTCTCGCGCAGCACCGTCTGCTGGTCGGCGGGGAGCGAGTTGACCGCGTTGTTTCCGAAGACGGTGGCGCCGACCACGACGGCCACGTTGAGGTCGGTCATGTGCGTGACGCGCTGCGCCCACTGGAGCGAGATGGCCGCGACGGGCGAGGTGAAGAACGAGTCGACGCGGTTGGTCTGCAGGGCCGTGAGCACCTCGGGGATCTGGAGCCCCACGGCGCCCACGTGCGCCTCTTCGAAGATCGCGGGCGTCACGATGTCGTCGCGCCACACGTAGGGGTGCAGCCCGCGCATCGCGTCGGGGGTGGCCACGGGCACGCGCGAGAAGAGGCGGCTCATGCCCACGTCGGCCCAGCCCATGAACTGAAAGCCCGCGGTGTTGAACGCCTGGTTGATGTCCGCCGCCGTCGCCGCGCGCGCGCGGTCGAGCGCCGCGTACGAGTGAAACATCCCGGGCATCTGAAAGACGATCGACGGGCGGTGGATCTGCGACAGGCCCACGGCCGTGACCGCGCCGCCGTCGAGGCGCCCCGCGCGGATCTTGCGGATCACCTCGGACTCGTCGCCCTGCACGCCGCCCGCGAAGATGCGGAGCTGGAGGGACTTGTTGGTGCGGCGGCGGAGCTCGCGGTTCCACGCCTCGAGCACGCGGTGCCAGGTCGAGCCCGCGGGGGCCAGCGTCGCGAGCGAGAGCGTGCGCGTGGCGGGCGCGGCGGGCGCCTGCTGCGCGTCGGCGCCGCGCGCCGCGAGCAGGGCCGCCGGGAGGCCCGTCACGAGGGCCAGCAGTGCAAACCGGGTGCGCTTCATGGGCTTGTTTCTTCCTCCGTGGAGATCCGCGGGAGAGGACGCTGGAGTCGTCGAGGGATATTCAGCGCGTCGCGATCAGGTGCCGCCCGCGGGCGCGGCGCCCTGGGGCGCGGGGGTCGCGGCGCCCTCGGCCGCGGGGGTCGCGGCGCCCTCGGCCGCGGGCTCCTCGGGCCCGAAGAGGTCGTCGATCTGCGCGAGGTAGCGGCGCGCGCGGCGCTTGGCGAGCTGGTTGGCGAGGCGCTGCTCGGGCATCACGTCGCCCGCGTTGATCACCTCTTCGAGCAGCCGGCGGAAGAGCGCCCGGTCCTGCACCATCACGGCGTAGAAGCGGGCCTCCATCACGAGGTACGTGAGAAAGTGCCGCTGCGTGGCGTTGATGGCCGCCTCGAACTCGCGGCGCGAGTCGGCCGGCTGGCCGCCGAGCGACTCCGACGCGCGGGCGTAGTAGCCCGCCATCGCCACGTGGGGCGCGTAGTTGTTGAACGTGTGATCGAGCTGCATCGAGCGCTCGAAGCACGCGATGGCGAAGGGCAGGTCGGCGAGGGCGTCGGGGTTGTCTTTGTTGAGGTTGATGTACCGGGCCATCGCGTAGCCGGTCCAGAAGACCAGGGCCGTCTGCTCGTCGTCGTCGAAGCGCTGGAGGTACGACTTCCACGCGTCGATGCCGCGGCGGTAGGCGCCCTCCGCGCCGCCGTCGGCGTCCTCTTCGAGGGTCATGGTCTCGAAGGCGATCTGGCGGGCGCGCTGGTACGTGAGCGACGCGCGGTTGCGGTAGTACTCGATGCGGGCCTCGTCGTCGTCGACCTCGGCCTGCTCCATGCGGTCTTCGAGGAAGCCGAAGCCGTACGACCCGTAGGTGCGCAAGAGGCTCACACGCAGCGGGACGTTGTCGGGGATCACCAGCGCCAGCCCCTCGCTCTGCGCGATGGAGTAGGGGATCGCCTCCTCGGCGAGGGCCGGGTCCGCGAAGGTCTGCACCGCGGGCGCCGCGCGGCCCATGATGCCGACCGTGGAGTTCGCGGCGAGCCGCTGCATGCATCCGACCTGGCCGACGAAGACCGCCGCCGCCAGGAGCCCCTTCATCATCCTGCTCCGCATGGGGATGGTTGCGTAGACGACACGCCGCCCCGGTGTCAACGGACTTTGCGCGTTCACAGCGCGCGGCCCGTGTGTGGTACCTCTCTGGGCCGATGGCCTCCCTCCCCCGACGCGCTCCGGCGCCCCTCCTCGCGCTCGCGGCCCTCGTGGCGCAGACCCGCGCCGCGGGCGCCACGACGCTCTACGAGCGCACGCTCGACGAGCTCGCGCGCGCCGCCGACGCCGTCGTGGTCGCCACGCCCTCGGCCGAGCGCCGGTCGTTCTGGCGCAACGGCCGCATCGTCACCGACGTGGCCGTCAACGTCACCGCGGTCATCACGGGCCACGCCGCCCCCGGCGCCCTCTCGGTGCGCCTGCCCGGCGGCACCGTCGGAGACATCGCGCAGCACCTCGCGGGCGCCCCGAGCCTCGACGCGGGCGTGCCCGTGGTGCTCTTCCTCTCGGCGCCGCGCGACGGGGCGCGCGCGGTGCTCTCGCTCTCGGCGGGCGTGCTGCCGATGGCCCCGTAGCCCGACGGCGGCGTGGTGGTGCTGCCCGCGCGCACCGACGGCCTCACGCTCCTGCCCGACCCGGCGCGCGTGAGCTCGCCCCGCCTCGCGCTGCCCCCCTCGGGCATGGCCCTCGGGGCCTTCGTCGCGCGGGTGCGCGAGGCCGCGCGATGAGACGGGCGGGCGTCGTCGCCCTCGCGCTCGCGCTCGCGCCGTCGGCCGCGGGCGCGTTCTGCCGCACGACCACGAGCGCGCGCCAGCCCAACCCCACCGTGTGCCCCGACACGGGCAACCCCATCGCGTGGACGACCGGGTGCACGAGCGTGCGCATCAACCCCGCGGTGCTGGCGCCGGGCATCTCGCTGGCGCAGTTCCGCGTGGCCGTCGAGGACTCGGTGCGCGCGTGGAAGACCGTCGCGTGCGACACGACCACCCGCGCGGCGCCGTCGTTCGAGCTCGTGCTGCTGCCCGACTCGACCGAGCCCGTGGGCTACTTCGACGGGCGCACCAACGCCAACACGGTGACCTTCCGCGCGCAGTGGGGCGACGACGAGTTCCACGACCCGAGCGCGGCGGCCATCACGGTGGTGACCTTCGGCTCGCGCACGGGGTCCATCCTCGACGCCGACACCGAGTTCAACATCCAGGCGCGCTACCCCTTCAGCGTCGACGGGGGCCCGGGCACCACCGACCTCCGCACCGTCGCGACCCACGAGTTCGGGCACACGCAGGGCCTCGCCCACAGCCCCGACCGCAACGCCGTGATGTGGTACACGGCCGGCCAGGGCGAGCGCAGGCGCACGCCCAACGCCGACGACGTGCTGGGCATCTGCACGATCTACCCCCCGGGTCGCTTCGTGCGCTGCGACCCCGACCTGCGCGCGCAGTCGCTGCTCGGCGGCGGGATCACGTGCGCGGCGGG
>JBDHVF010000121.1:0-14017 GCA_039809605.1 Polyangiales bacterium
CTGCGGGGCGCCGAGCCGGTGGCGATGAGCAGGCCGTCGTAGGCGAGCGCGCGGCCCGACGCGGTGGTGACCGTGCGCGCGCCCGCGTCGAGGTCGGTCACGCGGTCGTGCACGAGCGTGATGCGCCGCTCGCGGTAGACCTTGCGCTCGAAGGGCTCCATGTCGCGGCGGGTGAGCGTGTCCATGAACGCGTACATGAGCGCGGTGCGAGAGAAGAAGTACGGCGCCTCGTCGCTCACCACGGTGATGTCCGCGAGCGCGTCGCGCTCCCGCAGGGTCATCGCCGCGGTCACCCCCGCGACGCCGTTGCCGATGATCACGAACCGTCTCGCCATGCGCGCGCCTCCGTCTCGCCGTCGCGGGGTACTCCGGCGCGCGCGCCGCGGTTACGGCCCCTTCGAACGCGCCGCGGGGAGCGTCTCACGCGCGCGGCGCCCGGCTCAACGACCGTCTCAGGCCGCGGGCAGCTCGATGGTGAAGGTCGTGCCGCGGCCCGGCTCACTGCGCGCGGTGACGGTGCCGCCGTGCAGGCCGACGAAGGCCCGCACCACGCTCAGGCCGAGCCCCAGGCCCCGCGCGCCGAACTCGAACTGCCCCGACGAGTGGTGCTCGGTGTCGAGGCCGGTGAAGAAGGGCTCGAAGAGGTGGGGCATGAGCTCGGGCGCGACGCCGCGGCCCGTGTCGCTCACGGCGATGCGCACCGCGCCGTCGGCGCGCGTGGCGGCGACGGCGATCTCGCCGTGGTCGGGCGTGAACTTGATGGCGTTGAGCAGGAGCTGGTTGAGGCTGTCTTCGATCTTGGGGCCGTCGACGTCGAGCGTGCCCACGTCGTCGGCGACCTCGACGCGCAGCGTCTGGTGGCGCAGGTCGGTGAAGGGGCGCACGTCGTCGGCGGCGGCCCGCACGAGCGCGCCGAGGTCGGCTGGCTGGCGGTTGAGCGGGCGCTCGAAGCGGCCCGCGTAGAGGAGCTCCATCATCTGCTCGACGCGGCGGGCGAGGCGCTCGGCGGCGCGCTCGGCGCGGGCGATGAGGTCGCGCATCTCGGGCTTGACGGCGACGCGGCGCGCGAGGCCGAGGAGCCCGATCTGCAAGGCCAGCGGCGTGCGGAGCTCGTGGCCCGCCACGCGGATGAACGACGACTTGAGCTCGTTGGCGCGCTCGAGGTCGGCGTTCTTCTGCCGCAGCTCGTCGAGCAGGCGCTGGCGCTCGACGACGAGGTCGTGGCGCTCGCACGCCTCGCGGATCACGGCCCGCAGCTCGTCGGGGTCCCACGGCTTGGCGATGTAGCGGTAGACGTGGCCCTCGTTGATGGCGTCGATCACCGTGCGCACGTCGGCGTAGCCCGTGACCAGCAGCCGCGTCGCGTCGGGGTGCCGCTCGCGCACCTGCCGAAGGAACTCCACGCCCGACATGCCCGGCATGCGCTGGTCGGTGAGCACCACGTCCACGGGCCGCTCGTCGAGGACGCGCATCCCCTCGGTGCCGCGCGCCGCGCCGACCACCACGTAGTCGAGGCGCAAAAGGTCCTTCACGCTCTGGATGACGTTGGGCTCGTCGTCGACGACGAGCACCGTGTGACGCCTGCTCTTGGCCATGTCCGCTGCCCTGCTGAAACGAAGGACCGGTTTCCGCAGGGTACCCCCCGACCCGGCCGAGGTCTACGCCCGAGCGGCGTTGCGTCGCACGGCGGCCATGAGCATGTCGGGATCGAACGGTTTGGTGAGGTACTCGAGCACGCCGAGCGAGCGCGCCATCTCGCGCAGGCGCGACTCGTTGAGCGCCGAGAGGATCACCACGGGCACGCCCTGGGTGGCCGCGTCGGCGCGGATGCGACGGCACACCTCGAGCCCGTCGAGGTCGGGGAGCATCAGGTCGAGCAGCACCAGCGACGGGAGCTGCCGCCGCACCTCGCGCAGCGCCGTCTCTCCGTCGAGCGCGCGGCGGTACCCGAAGCCCTCGAGCTCGAGGTAGGCACCGACGGTTTCGTTGAGGTCAGGGTCGTCTTCGACCACGAGGACGTCGTTCGAGCGCGGCAAGTCCACCCGCATGGTCTACCACGAGTCGCGGTCGCAACGGCGTGGTAGCGTGCCCCCGACGTCCGTCTCCCGAAGGAGGAACACGCCATGCAGAATGGGACCCGACCTCCAGCGGCCATCATCTGGCGGGCGATCGAGACCTGGCTCGCCGTGGCGTACGGCGACGCCGTGCCCGCGCAGGTCGTCGCCCACGTCGCGTCGCTCCGGCAGTGCGACCCGGCGCAGATGCTCGAGAGTCCGGCCTTCGAGCGCACCCCCGAGCACGACCCCACCCGCTATGCCCTGCGCCTCGGCAACCGGGACTACCCCTTCATGAAGCTGGTGATCGAGCGCCTGCCGACGCGCGGCGCGTGGTTCTTTCTCGCCGACACCCACGACCGCCACGTGTGCCCCGCCCCGGGCGACCCCGAGCACGGCGCGTTCACCGCCCTCATGGCGCGCAACCGCGCCGTCGCCGCCGCGATCGAAGAGGCCTGGCGCGCGCAGGGCATCGAGACCTTCCGGGGCTTTCTCGAAGACGAGCTCGCGCGGCGCCGCGAGGAGCGGGCCTCGGTCCGCGCGAAAACGTGAGCCCCGCGCGGAGTGTGCTAGCGTCGCGGCCCACTCAATGGCCCACCGCGACCCGCACACCCCCAAGGCCCACACGCCCGCCCACAAGCACGCGACCCACGGCACGTCGTCGACCGCCCAGGTCGAGATCGCCGACCAGGCCGTGCTCGTGGCCCTCTGCGGGCCGCGCAACGAGCACCTCCGCACCCTCGAGACCGAGACCGGGGTGGCCATCGGGCAGCGCGGCAACCAGGTGCACCTCCAGGGCGAGGCCGAAGACGTGGCCTTCACCGAGCGCGTGATCGCCGAGCTCTGCCAGTCGATCCGCGAGGGCAACGAGGTGCACCCCAACGACGTCGCCCGCGCCGTGCGCCTGCTGCGCGAGCACCCCGACATGAAGCTCCGCGACGTCTTTCACGACGTGGTGCTCGTGAGCGCGCGGCACCGGGTGATCGCACCCAAGGGCATCGCGCAGAAGAAGTACATCGAGGCCATCCGCGAGCACGACATCGTGTTCGGCATCGGCCCCGCGGGCACGGGCAAGACCTACCTCGCCATGGCCATGGCCGTGAGCTTCCTCACGCAGCGCAGGGTCAAGCGCATCATCCTCACGCGCCCCGCGGTCGAGGCCGGCGAGAAGCTCGGGTTCCTGCCCGGCGACCTCGCCGAGAAGGTCAACCCCTACCTCCGCCCGCTCTACGACGCGATGCACGACATGATGGACATGGACAAGGCCCAGGCCCTGATCCAGCGCGGCGGCATCGAGGTGGCGCCCCTCGCCTTCATGCGCGGCCGCACGCTCAACGACTCGTTCGTGATCCTCGACGAGGCGCAGAACACCACCGCCGAGCAGATGAAGATGTTCCTCACGCGCCTCGGGTACGACTCCAAGGCCGTGATCACGGGCGACACCACGCAGGTCGACCTGCCCGACGGGCGCAAGTCGGGCCTGAGCGACGCGATCCAGCTCCTCGCGGGCGTCGAGGGCATCTCGTTCTGCAACTTCACCGACGTCGACGTGGTGCGCCACCCCCTCGTCGCCAAGATCGTGCGCGCGTACGACCAGCGCGACTCCGCGGTGCGCCGCGGCCGCGAGCTGCGCGACGAGAACCGCGCCGCCGCGCAAGAGGACTGACCGTCACGCGGGCGCGGGCGCGTCGAGCGCGCCGCGCACGGCGCGGGCGAGCTCCTCGACGGTGAAGGGCTTGGTCACCAGCACCTCGCCCGGCAAGACGCTGTCGCGCCGGCCGATGTGCCCCGCGGTGTAGCCCGACATGTACACCACGCGCATGCCCGGCCGCAGCGGCGCGAGGCGCTGCACGAGCTCGGGCCCCGAGAGGTACGGCATCACCACGTCGGTGAGCAGCAGGTGGATCGGTCCCGCGTGCTGCTCGGCCAGCAGGAGCGCCTCGCCCGCGTTGCGCGCGGCCATCACGCGGTAGCCGTAGCGCCGGAGGATGCCGCGGGTGAGCTCGCGCACGGCGTCGTCGTCCTCGGCCAGCAGGATCGTCTCGGCGCCGCCGGGCACCTCGGCGGCCGCGCCGGGCGCGGTCGACGCCGCGCGCGAGGGGCCCTCGGCGCGCGGGAGAAAGATGCGGAACGTGGTGCCGCGGCCCGGCTCGCTCTCGACCTGGATGTCTCCGCCGAAGCCCGTGACGATGCCGTAGACGGTCGCGAGCCCGAGGCCCGTGCCGCGGCCCGCCTCCTTGGTGGTGAAGAACGGTTCGAAGACGTGCGAGCGGGTCTCGGCGTCCATGCCGAGGCCCGTGTCGCTCACGGTGAGCTCGACGAAGGGCGACGGGGCCGCGCCCGGCGGCGCCTCGGGCTCGCGCGTCTCGACCGTGAGCCTGCCCCCCTCGGGCATCGCGTCGCGGGCGTTGACCGCGAGGTTCATGAGCACCTGCTCGACCTGGCCCGCGTCGCCGCGCACGTGCGCGGCGCCGGGGTGCGCGTGCACCACGAGCTCGACGTCTTCGCCGAGCAGGCGCCGCAGGAGCTTCTCGACGTCGGCCACCACGGCGTTGAGGTCGACGGCGCCGACGCGCGTCGCGTGGCGGTAGCTGAACGTGAGGAGCTGGCGCGTGAGGCGCGTCGCGCGCGCGGCGGCGCGGGTGATCTCGTCGAGGGCCGCGGCCGCGTCGGCGGCGCCGGGCGGCAGGTCGGCGCGCAGGAGCGACGCGTAGTTGCTGATGATCGACATGATGTTGTTGAAGTCGTGCGCCACGCCGCCCGCGAGGCGCCCGATGGCCTCCATCTTCTGCGCGTGGAGGAAGCGCTCCTCGGTGCGCCGCAGGGTCTCCTCGGCGCGGCGCCGCTCGGTCACGTCGCGCAGCACCACGACGCCCCCGCGCACGGCGCCCGACTCGTCGCGCAGGGGCGTGCCGATCGCGCTCACGAACACGCCCTCGGGCACGCGCTCGTTGCGCACGAGGAGCTCGACGTCGCGGCTCTCCTCGCCGCCGAGCGCGCGCACCAGGGGCGACTGCTCGGCGGGGAAGGGCGTCTGCCCGTCGGGGAGGTAGAGGCCGTACGCGCGGCTCCAGTCGTAGGGGTGCACGGGCCCCGGCGCCGCGCCGAGCAGGCGCTCGGCCGCGCGGTTGAACAGCATGATGCGCCCCTCGGGGTCGGTCACCGCCACGCCGTCGGCCATGCCGTCGACGACGCCCGCGAGGATGCGCGCGCGGTCGACGAGGGCCTCGCCCGCGGAGGCCGCCATGAGCGACGGCGCGCGGCCGGAGACGACGAGGTCCCAGGGCTCCGCGAGCGCCTCGCGCAGGGCCTCGGGGCTGTCGACCCGGCGCGCGTCGACGTCGTAGCCCGCCCGCGCGAGGTGATGTCGCAGGGTCAGCGCGCGCTCTGGGTCGTCCTCTACCAGCAGGACCCGCAACGGGGTGCTCATGGCCTCACGGAACGATACCGTCGCGCGCCCCGTGCGGCCACGCGGCGCCCTCTGGTACGTTCCGCCGCGACGATGAACCGCGCCGAACGCCCGCCGATCCCGCTGCCGCCCCCCGCGCCGCTCGAGCCCCCCGAAGACCTCTCCGCGCGCCTCGCGGCGATCGGGGTCTCCCTCGACGACGCGGCCGTCGCGCGCCTCGCCGACTACCTGGGCCGCCTGCTCGCGATGAACGAGCGCGTCAACCTCACGGCCATCACCGACCCGGCCGAGGCGTGGGCGCGCCACGCCCTCGACGCCCTCACGCTCGTGCCCCTGGTGGCCGACCTGCCCGCGGGCGCGTCGGTCGTCGACGTGGGCTCGGGCGGCGGCGTGCCGGGCATCCCCCTCGCCATCGCGCGCCCCGACCTGCGCGTGACGCTCGTCGAGTCGACGCAGAAGAAGGCCGCGTTCCTCGCCGCGGTCTCGTCGGCGCTCGGGCTCGCGAACGTCGCCGTGCTCGCCGAGCGCGCCGAGCACCTCCTGCGCACGCAGCGCGGGCGCTTCGACGTCGCCACCGCGCGCGCCGTGGGGCGCCTCGCCGAGCTCGCGCCCATCACCGTGCCCTTCGTGCGCCCCGGCGGACGCGCGCTGCTCATCAAGGGCCAGCGCGCCGACGAGGAGCTCGTTGAGGCCCTCGGCGTGCTCGCGCAGCTCCGGTGCACGCACGAGAGGACCGTGCCTACCCCCACGGGGCGCGTCGTCGTGCTGCGCGCGGCGCCGCCGCTGCCGCTCGAGCGCAAGGCCCCGACGCGTCGCGCGTGAGCGTCATCCCGCGGGGTCGAGCTTCTCCCACCACGCGGTCTGGTCGCCCTCGTACACCAGCGTGTCGCCCTGGTGAAAGCGCAGGGCGTAGCGACCGATGCCGCGGCGTTCGCCGATGCGCACCTGGGTCGCACGCGCCTCGAGCACCAGCGGCTCGCCGGGCTTCGCGAGCGCGTGGAAGCGCGCGCCGTGGATCTTCGCCCCGTAGCCCACCCACCCCTCGCGGTGCCGCAGCCCGAGCACGTAGTACGCGTGCACGAAGCCCATGATGCCGGTCATGTGCACCATGAGCCCGCCCGAGACGTGCCGCGGGTGGAGCACCGGGTGGGCGCGCTGGGCGCGGGTGATCGGGAGCTCGTCGTGGGTGGGCATCCGCGCGCGCACGAGACTTTCTGCGACGTCGACGAGCAGGATCTCGTCGAGGAGCTGCCCCTCGGGTCCGTAGGGGCAGTCGGCGATGAAGTCGGGGTCGAGAGGCATGGCGCGCAACGCTGCCAGAGCGCCGCGCACTTGACCACCGCCGCCGCCCGACACCATGAGTTTCGGAGAGGTGCAAGGCTGTGGATACACAACGCGCGATCGCCAGGGTGCTCCAGGATTTCACGGCAAAGCTGCTCGAGGTCTTCTCGCAGGCGCTCGTCGATGCGGTGGCCCAGCTGGGCGAAGCCGCCACGCCGCGCGTCGAGGGCGCGGTCGAGACCCGCGGGCGGCCGCGGAAGGTCGCGGCTCCGGCGGCCGCGCCCTCGAAGGCGGCGAGGCCCGCGAGGGCCGGGCGGCGCCGCGGGGCGGTGACGAAGAGCTCCCCCGAGGAGGTCAACCGCCTCGGCGAGCGCATCGTCACGCTGCTGCGCAAATCGTCGGCGGACATGGCCGCGCGGGAGATCATGTCGAGCCTCCGCCTCGACGAGTCCGAGGAGGGGCGCTTTCAGTACGCGCTCAGCAAGCTCAAGGAGGAGGGGCAGGTCGAGCAGCACGGCGCGCGCCGCGGCGCCCGCTACGCGGCGGCTTGAGGCGTCACCGCGCGGGCACGGGGCCGAGGCCGACGTCGCCCCAGCGCACCACCGCGGCGCTGGCGTTCGCCACGATGCCGACCGTGTGCAGCATCACGAGATCGCCCGTGCGGATCCTGCCCGTGGCGGCCGCGTGGTGGAGGTTGGTGGGCATCAGGACGGGGCCCGTGTTCGCGTAGAGGGGGTGCGTGTTGATCGTCTTCTCGATGGGGAACCCGAGCTGCTTCGCGCAGAACGACGCGTACCAGGCCATGGGCGTGGGCATGGCGAAGAAGTCGATCTGGTCGAGGGTGACGCCCGCGGCCTTCGCGGCGCCCTCGCAGCACTCGATGAGCGCCCGCTCCGACGTCTGCCGCAGCGCGGCTCCGGCCTCCTTGCCGGCGCGCATGATGACTCTGGGCCCCGACTCGCCGCTCGCCAGTTCGTAATACATCGCGCCGCAGCGGTCGGCCGTGTGTACGGTCTTCATGCCGAGCATGCCCTCGCCGTCGGGCACGCGGCCCACCACGAAGGCCGCCGCGCCGTCGCCGCTGGCCCAGGAAAGGGTGTCGGTCTCGGGATTGGTCTTCGAATAGGCGCACGAGATCACGACCAGCACCCGCTGGTACGAGCCCGCGCGCACGAGCGCGCACGCGGTCTCGAGGGCGACGAGGGCGCTCGAGCACGCGGTCTCGATGTTCCACCCGGGGCACCTCAGGCCGAGGGCGTTCACGAGAAACGCAGCGTTGCCGATTCCCACGTGGTCCGGCAGGAATGCGCTCGAAATGATCAGGTCGACGTCGCGCGCGTCGAGGCGCGCGGCCTCGAGCGCTTGGCGCGCGGCCGGCAGCTCCATCGAGAGCACGGTCTCTTCGGGCGCGAGGATCCGCCGCGCGACGGTCCCCCGGAAGGGATCGTCTGCGTACCGTGCCATCTCCGCGACGAACACCGACTCCGCAGCCAGGTGGCTCAGCGGCGACCACACGCGCGCGAGGTTCTTGTTCGCGACGTCGGCGACCATCTCGGGGTGCCGCTCGCGCCAGTAGTCGTTGGTCCGAACCTCACGGGGGAAGTTCACCGCGAGCGAGAGGAGGCCGACCGACGCGGTCATCAGCGGCCCTCCTTCGCGCCGCGCGCGCCCTGCGCGATGAGCGCCTGGATGCGCTTCATCCACGGGGCGGGCTCGCTCGCGTCGATGCGCACGTCGACCACGAAGGGCCCCTCGGCCTCCATCGCGGCGGTGAGGGCGGCGTCGAGCTCGGCCTCGTGCTCGACGCGCACGCCGTCGGCCCCCATGCCCCGCGCGATCATCGCGAAGTCCGCGCGCGGGATCGAGGTGTCGGTGGGCCTGAAGCCCTGGGCGCGCATGCCCTGCTCGACGATGCCGTAGCCCGCGTCGTTGAAGACGATCCACACGGCGCGCGCGCGGTGCTGCACGGCGGTGCTCACCTCGCTGTTCATCAGCATCGAGCCGTCGCCCACGATGGCCACGGCCTTGCGGCCGCTCGCGAGCGCGGCGCCGACGACGCCGGCGGTGACGTGCCCCATCGACCCGAACGCGAGGCTCACGCGGTAGCGCCCCGGCTCGTCGAAGCGCAGGAGGTTGTTGCCCCAGATGAACGCGTTGCCCGCCTCGGTCATCACCAGCGCGTCGCTCGCGTCGACGACGAGGCGCTGCACGGCGTCCATGAGCACCGCGGGGCGCACGGGGCCGTCGCGGCGCAGCACGCACGAGGGCGACGGCGCCTCGGGCGTCTCCCGCGCGCGGAAGCCCGACCGCGGCGGGGCCGGGGGAGCGCTCTCGGTCGTCGGGACGGGGCCCCGCGCGGGCCACGCGCGCAGGAGCCCATCGAGGAAGGTCTTCACGTCGGAGTGCACCGCGTAGGTGGCGGCGTGCGGGTACGCCGAGCCCGGCACCTCGGGGTCGACGTCGACGTGCACGAACGACCGCGCGGGGACGAACTCGGGCTCCCAGTACGACGTCGTTTCGCCGAGGCGCGTGCCGAGCACGAGCACGTGGTCGGGACGCTGGTGCTTCATGTACGCCTCGGCCCTCCCGTAGCCCCCGGCGCCGGTCACCCCGAGGAACTGCGGGTGCCGCTCGGGGAAGACGCCCTTCGCCCGCGGCGAGCACATCACCATCGCGCCCGTGCGCTCGGCCAGCGCGCGCACCTCACGCGCCGCGCCGCGCGCGCCGAAGCCGACCCAGATCACGAACGGCGCCGCGGCGAGCATGCGGACGCACTCGTCGAGGGCGTCGACGGGGCAGCCGGGGAACGTGCTGCGAACGCGCGCGCCGCGCGGCGGGTCGACCTTGGCGTGCTGCATGGCCGTCGGGATGGAGACGTGGGCGACGAAGCCGCCGGGGAGCGCGAGCCCTCCCGCGAGCCGCGCGGTGATCTCCTCGAGCTCCGCGGGGTGCTCCATCATCACGGCGTAGTCGAAGAGCGGGCCCGCGGTGTAGAGGCCCCCGAGGGGCATGGTGTAGCCGCTCGTCTCCTGGCACGCCCCGCGCCCCCGCAGCGACGCCGAGGTGCTCGCCGAGACGAGCACCACCTTCGCGCCCTCCCAGCGCGCCGCGGCGAGGCCGGTGAGCGCGTTGAGAAAGCCGGGGCCCGTGGTGGTGAACACCATCGAGGGCTGCCCCGTCGCGAAGCTCGCCTCGGCCGCCGCGAAGGCCGCGCCCGACTCGTGGCGGCAGTGGACGAAGCGGATCGGGCTGGCGCCGAGCGCGTCGCAGAACCCCGCGACCGCCCCCCCCGTCACGCCGAACGCGTAGCGGATCCCGAGCGCGTCGAGCGAGGCCACCAGCGCCTCGGACACGCTCCGAGCCACATGCGGCACCGTCGACTCGACGACGTGCAGGGTGGGCGCGGCGGGGTCGACCCGCGGTGCCGGGACGCTTGCGGATGAAGGCTTCTTGAAGGGGGGAGGCCGGATGGCGAACGACATCTGCGTTGATCCTCCTTGGCGACGACGGGATGATGACAGAACGAAGAAACCTCGCGCGGGGAGAACCCGCACGATCGCGCTGCCGTCGGGAGACCCAGTGTGACCGGGGACGGACGACAGCGTCAGTCGACGCGAACGTTTCCTCACGCCCAGGCGAGCGAACACCGACGGCCGACGTCGGGTTGGACTCACCAGATGTTCGTTTCTATGTGGTTATGTATAAGTATATGCGTAACTTTGCACATAAATGTTAACCCGATGTGGTGTCTGGGTAGGTGGAGGGGCGGGGGCTGGTCGATCGAGGCACCATCCCCGTCGCGTTTTCGCCTCCCGGCCGGTGTAGTGCGCGCGTGTCGCCGCCGTTAGGCCTTCACGAGGCCAATGAACGAGGTGTCGGGCAAGGTACTGGGGCTCCATCTTCGCGCGGCAGAACGCTTCGGGCTCTCGTCAGGGCGCTTATTCGAAGGGCTGCCGCTCACACCCGCTTCGAAGCCCGACCGCTTCGACTGGGACACGCTCTGCGCGCTGCACGAGCGCCTGGCGGAACTCTGCGAGGGGCGCGCGACGCTCGACAAGGTCGGCGAGCTGCTCTTCGACGTTCCAACGATGCAGCGCCTCTGCGCCGCCGTGCAGCTCATCGCGAGCCCGCGGATGCTCTACTGGGCCGGGCACATGTGGGCCGCGCCCTCGACGTTTCGTAACGTCCACAACACGTACGAGGAGCTCTCCGACGACACGCTGCGGCTGACCGCGACGATCGGCGAGCCGTACCGCGACTCGCCGGAGCTCTTCATGATCAACCAGGGCGTCTTCCGCGCGATGCCCCGGCTCCTCGGCCTGCCCGACGCGCGCGTGGAGCTCGAGCTCCGCCCCCGCGTGGGCGTGTACACGATCCACCTGCCGCCCTCGCTCACGCTCTGGGCGCGGCTGCGCCGGTGGGCGCTGCTCTTCGCCGCGCCCCGCGCCGTGCTCGCGGAGCTACGCGACCAGAACGAGCAGCTCCGCGCGCGCTTCGAGGAGCTCACCGCCACGCACGCCGAGGCCGAGCGGCTGCGCCGCGAGGCCGAGCAGGCGCGAGACGTCGCCGAGCGCGCGCTGCGGGTCAAGTCCGAGTTCCTCGCGACGATCTCCCACGAGCTGCGCACGCCGCTCAACGGCGTCGTGGGCATGACCGACCTGCTGCTCAACACCCCCCTCGACCGCGAGCAGCGCGAGTACGCCGAGACGCTCCACACGTCGGCCGAGACCCTCGTCGGCCTCATCAACGACACCCTCGACTTCTCGAAGATGGAGGCCGGCCGCCTCGTGCTCGAGCGCGCCGAGTTCGACCCCCAGCGCGTGCTCGACGCCGTCGTGCAGCCGCTCGCCGAGCTCGCGCGCCGCAAGGGCCTCACGCTCACCACCGCCGCCAACGACGCGCTCCCCGCCCTGCTCGTCGGCGACCCGACGCGCATCGGGCAGGTGCTCACCAACCTCGTGGGCAACGCCGTGAAGTTCACCGAGCACGGCGGCGTCGACGTGCGCGCCGCGGTGACCGAGCGCCGCGGCGACGTCGCGCGCGTGCGCTTCGAAGTGCGCGACACGGGCATCGGCGTGCCCCCCGAGGCGCTCGACCGGCTCTTCGAACCGTTCTCACAGGCCGACGCCTCGACGACGCGACGCTACGGCGGCACGGGCCTCGGCCTCGCGATCTGCAAGCGCCTCGCGGCCCAGATGGGCGGCGAGATCGGCGTCGAGACCGCCGAGGGGCGCGGCAGCACGTTCTGGTTCACCGTGCCCCTCACGGTGCGCGCCGACGTCGCGCCGCGCGTCGAGGCGCGCGAGCCCGCGGCCCCGTCGCTCCCGCTGCGCTCGCGGCTGCCGCCCGCGCTCGTGGGGTCGGTGCCCCCCGAGGCGCTGCGGCCGCGCGTGCTGCTCGTCGACGACAACCTCGTGAACCTCAAGGTCGCCGCGCGCACCCTCGAGCGCCTCGGCTACGAGGTCGAGGCCGTGACCGACGCCGCGCGCGCGCTCGAACTGTTCACCGCGGGCTCCTTCGACGCCGTGCTCATGGACTGCCAGATGCCCGAGATGGACGGCTACGAGGCGACGGCCCGCATCCGCGCGATGGAGTCCCTGAGCGGCCGGCGCACGCCCGTCATCGCCCTCACGGCCAACGCCATCGAGGGCGACCGCGAGCGCTGCCTGGCCGCGGGCATGGACGACTACCTCGCCAAGCCCGTGAAGATCGAGGTGATCCGCGAGGTGGTGGCCCGATGGCTCAGGCCCCGCTCCATGCGGCCCGCCGCGCCGTGCCGCCCCGACGCGGTCTCGACCGCCTGTTGACCGCGGGTCAGCGCGCGGCCGTCGGCGCCGAGGGCGCGCGCTGCGCCCTGCCGAACGCCGCGGCGACGCGCGCGAGGCCGGCGTCGTCGACCGTCGCGTGAACGACCTCTGCGACGCGGCCCGTCGGGTCCGTCACGATGACCCACGGGGCCTCGCCGTCGGGCAGCCCCAGCGACTCGGCGAGCGAGCCGTTGCGAGAGAGCCACACCTCGGTCCAGCGGTTGCGCGGCGTCGAGCTGCGCGCCTCGGAGAAGATCGTCGCCGTCGGGATCAGACCGAACAGGTCGAGCGCGGCGAAGGTCAGCATCCGCGTGCCCGGCGGCGTCAGGCGCTCGATGCGCAGGTACCACGACGCGATCGCGGGGCCGGAGTCCTTGTCGGTCATGGCCAGGATCACCGTCCAGCGGCCCGTGAGGTCGCGCTGGGTGTGGAGCGTTCCGCTCAGGTCTTCGACCGAGAACACGGGGATGGGGCGCCCCACCTGGGGCGAGGCCCAAGCCGTCGAGGTGACGCCCAGCGAGAGGGCGAGCGCGAGAGACAACGCACGGACGGTGGAGGTCTTCACGGGGCGTGAGGATCGCACGGCATCAAGGTCAGTATTTCCGCGTGGGGCGGTTTTTTCGGCGCGCCCTCGACGCTGGCCCGCCCTTTCCATGGTGCGCCCGAAGGGCGTCGGAGGTATATCGCCCGCGCCGCACGATGTTCCGTCGAGCCCATCACCACAGCGCATCGCCTCGGGGCCTCCGCGGGCTGCCGCGCGCGCTCGTGGCCGGCGCCCTGGCGTCGGTGCTGCTGCTCTTCGCGATGCTGGGCGGCACGGCGTACTTCTTCTGCCTGCCCATGGAGCGGGCGCAGCTCTCGTGCTGCTGCCACAAGGGCGCCTCGCGCGAGGCTCGCGGCGCGGCGGCCGTCGCGCCGACGTGCTGCGAGGGGCACCGGGTGTCGGCCCTGCCGCCGGCCACGGGCGCGTCGCACCTCGGCGCGTGGGTGCCGCCGCCCGCGCTCGTGGCCCTTCTCCCGCTGCTGCTCACGCTGTCGCCGCCCGACGAGCCCGGCGAGGCGGCGGTCTTCGCGCGCGGCAACCTCGCGCGCGCGGGGCCCGAGGCCCCCGTCTACGCCCGCTGCTGCACGTACCTGATCTGAGCCCCGCGGCCTTCGAGGGGAGGCGCGCACGTCGGTGACGTCGCGCGGCACCGCCACGCCGCCGTCGCGCGGCGCCCGGCGCCCGATGCACGCGAGGCGAAGAAGATGGTGCGAGGACTGTCATGGATCGTGGCCGCGTCGCTCGCGGGCTGCGTGACGGGGGCGACCGATCGGCTCGTCGACGAGACCTTTCGGTCGCCCGCGGTGCGCGCGGCCGTGGCGTCGCGGGAGGCGCCGCGCGACGACGACGCGGCGATCGAGGGGGCCGTCACCCGCGAGCGGGTGCTCGCGATGGTGGTGGCGCGCGACCCGGGGCTGACGGC
>JBDHVF010000122.1:0-13998 GCA_039809605.1 Polyangiales bacterium
CGTCGGCGGGCAGCGCCACCTCGGGCGCCTCGCGGAGCCGGGGGGCGTGGTCCTGCGCGCGCGCGGCGCCGCTCGCGAGCAGGAGCGCCGCGCACACCAACGACCCCGACGCCACGCTCGACGGCCTCACGAGGCCGGCGATGATATCGAGGCCGCCGCCCGCGCGGAAGCGCCGCGGCCGCTCACTCGCAGAAGCCGCCGTAGCCCGCGCGCAGCACGCGCACCGCGTCGATCGCGCACGCGCCGGGGCCGCTCGTGGCGAAGCGCACGCCGCGGACCTCGCCCACCTCGCCCGCGGTCGAGAACGCCGTCGCGGCCGCCGCCCATCGCTCGCTCGTCGCGAGCGTCGACTCGAGCGCGCCTTCGCCGCCGGGGCCTCCGTCGCCTGCGAACGACGAGGCCCGCGCCGCGGTCTCGACGGTGACCGTGAGCCGCGTGCCCGCGTCGCAGCGCGCGACGAGGCGCACCTGCGGCGCGCCCACCCACTCGACCTGCGAGGCGTCGCGCACCGCGGCCACGACCGACGACGACGGGCCGATCGAGAGCCCGTGCTCTCCGGGGTGGAACGCGGCTCGGATCGACGCCGACCCGCGCTCGACGGCGAAGCCGCAGCGCGCGTCGCCCGCGCAGTCGCCTTCGAAGTCCCACTGCGCGACGGTGTCGAGGTAGGCCCCGCCGCCGCACGGCGGACAGCCGTAGAGCCACGCGCTCGCCGCCGCGACCCACGCGCCCGCGAGCGCCGCCCTCACGCCTCGCGCGCGGATCACAGCCGCACCTCGACGCCCGTCGACGCTTCGAAGCCGCCGAGGTCGAGGTCGGCGCCGGGCCCTCCCGCGTCGCGCCAGCCCGCGAAGCGCCGCCCGAGCCGCAGCCCGAAGCCCACGCGCCCCACGAACACCTGCATCATCGCGTGCGCGCCGAAGCGGGGCACGACGCGGCTCGTCTCGTCGTTGCGGAGGCTCGCCGTCGCGAGCATCCCGCCCGCCTCGAGCTGCGCGCCCGCGAACCACCGCACGCGCCCGCCGAAGGGGACGCCCACGCGCGCCACGAGGCTCACGTCGTACATGGCGATCGAGAGCCGCGCGCCGTCGTAGGCGGCGTTGCCGGCCGACGCGCCCGCGTAGCCGAAGCGCCCGCCCACCATCAGCCACGGCGCGACGAAGGCGCCGCCCTCGGCCGAGAGCGCCACGGCCGTGCCCACGCCGCCGAAGCCCCAGTTGGCGATCACGCGGTCGTAGTCGCCGCCCGTGACCGACGAGGCGCCGAGGTCGAGCGCGATCGCCGCGCGAGCGTGCGGTCGCTCGTCGGCGCGCGCGGTGTCGGGTCGGGCCGCGACGGCGAGCGCCACGGCGAGCACGAGGCCATGAAGAGGCGAGAGGGTTCGCATCGTGCGGCGCGTTCGAGCAGCCTCCGTGCCGCGCGCGAGGCGCACACGAAACCGCGGGCCGAGTCGCGGTCGAGGGTCGCGCGTGTGAAGCCGCGGCACGGGCGTGTGCCGCGCGAGAGACAGCGCGCGTGCGTCAGTGGTGACGACGGTGGCCGTGCCCGCCGCTGCGATGACCGCCTCCGTGGCGGCTGCCCCCGTGGCGGCCGCCGTGGCGGCGGCTGTGGTGGCCGTGACGGCGTCCCTCGGGCTCCTCTTCGGTGGCCTGCGTGGTGGGCGCGGCGGGCGGCGCGGGCTCGGGCGTCACGACGGGCTCGGGCGGCGTGACGACGGCCTGCGCGGGAGGCACGACCGGCGCGACCACGGCCGCGGGCGCGACGGCCGTCTGCGTCGGCGTCACGACGGGCTCGGGCGGCGCTGCGATGGTGCGGTTGAGCTCGGGCTCGGGCGGCGCCGGCGCGGGGCGCTCCTCGGCGCCGTGCAGCGCGATGGCGAGGCCGAAGGTGACGAAGTACGCGCTGCCGGGGCCCTGGTCGGCGCTCTCGTCGCTGCTCGCGAGCACGCTGCCGAAGCGCACCACGGGGCCGAGGTCGAACACGTCGGCGAGGCCGAACCACGCGCCCACGCCGAGCCCCCACGTGAAGCGCGCGTCGCTCGCGGCGCCGTTGAGGCTCACGCCGAGGTCGACCTCGGCGCGCAGGCGCACGCGCGACGTGAGCTCGGGCTCGACGCCGAGGCCGCCGCCGAGCAGCAGCGCTTGACCCGAGTCCGTCACCTGTGGGTCGTTGCCCGACGCAGGCCAGTTGAGAAACGAGCCGAAGGCGTGCACGTGCACCGGGCCGCCCACGCGCACCCCGAGGTCGAGCCTGCCCGTGTAGCCGAAGCCGAAGCGGTCGCTCTGCGGGGTCGATACGAGGAGCGTGCCTCCGCCCTCGAGGCGACCCGAGATGCGAGAGAGAACCTGAGCCTCTGAGGTGGCCGACCCCACGAGCAGCGCGACACCCGCGGCGAGCGCGGGCAGAAGCGAGCTCGGGCGCGTTGCGAGAACGTGTGAACCCATGTCGGAGCTATCTCCGATTTACAGGCCCGTCGTCAAACTTGAACCGTGGGCTGCGCGAGGGGAACGCTCGCGGGGCGAGAGCGATGGGGCAGCGGGGGAGGAGCGTCTACGAGCGGGACGGAGCTCCGGAGAGGCTGATCGTGTGGTGCATGCAGGCAGTTGGAGGCTTGTCGCTCTTCATGACCGATCTCCTGGGTGTGACTGGGTTGTGGCTGAAGACTCTCGAGGCGCGGCGTTCCGCGCGCTCTCACCCAGGTCTATCGGTCGCCCGTGCGAAGGCTTGATGGAGGGAAAACCCGCACGATCCCGAGGAATGCGCTGGGCGAAGGGGCGCATCGGAGGTCGTGTGCGGGTCTACGCCGGGCCTTCTGCCTCGATGCTCCTCAACGCCATGGCGACGTACGGGTTTGCCCGAGGGGATCATCAGGGAGGTTTCTTCGGGGGAAAAATCGAGGTGAGGCTACTGGAGCCCGGGCTCGCTCGACGACACGGGGGTCTTGAGCGGGTGCAGCTTCGCGATGCGCGCGCGGTCGATGCGGGCGCCGCGGTCGGGGATGATGAGCACGCTGTCGATGATCTCGGGCACGAAGAGCAGGGGCTCGGCCTCGGCCGTGTATCCGAGCTGCACGAGCTGGTCGACTTCGAAGGTCTGGCAGCGCTTCTCGCAGCAGAAGAAGGTCTCTCTCACGCGGTAGAAGCCCTCGGGCGCGAGCGGGTCGAGCGTGGCGGCCCACCAACGGCCGGGCAGGAGCACGCCCTGCTCGCCGAAGGCCGCGCGGTTCTGCCGCCACGACGCGGGCACGTACACGCCGGGCCCCGGGTCGCCGTGGTTGTGGAAGTACACGAGCCTCCCCGCGGGCACCTGATCACCGAGGGCCACGGTGGTGCGGTAGAGCCCGCAGGGGGGGAGCGTCGCGTCGTCGCTCACGCGTCGGGCTCCTCGGCCGAGGCGTCGTCCTCGGCGAAGAGCGCCTCGACGTCGGCGCGGGTGAGGCCCTTGACGGCCGCGCCCTCGTCCTCGGCGCCGAGCACGCTCGAGACGAGCTCACGCTTCTTGGCGCTGAGGGCCATGATCTTCTCCTCGATGGTGCTCCGCGCGATGAGCCGGTACGCGGTGACCACGCGGGTCTGACCGATGCGGTGCGCGCGGTCGGTGGCCTGGTCCTCGACGGCGGGGTTCCACCACGGGTCGAAGTGGATCACCGTGTCGGCGCCCGTGAGGTTCAGGCCCGAGCCGCCGGCCTTGAGCGAGATGAGGAACACCGGGATCGAGTCGTCGCCGTTGAAGCGATCGACGCGCTCCATGCGGTCCTTGGTGGAGCCGTCGAGGTACTCGTAGCGCACGCCCTCCTTCTCGAGCGCGCGGCGGATGAGCGTGAGCATCTCGACGAACTGCGAGAACACCAGCGTGCGGTGCCCCGACTGGATCGCCTCGGAGACGATCTCGAGCAGCGAGTCGAGCTTGCCCGAGTCGTCGTCGGTGTAGTCGCCCGGCAGCTTGAGGAGCCGCGGGTCGCACGCCGCCTGGCGCAGCCGCGTGAGGCCCGCGAGGATGGCGATCTGGCTGCGTGTGATGCCCACGCGCTCGATCTCGCCCATGACGTTGGCCCGCACCTGCGCGAGCACCTGGTGGTAGAGCGCGCGCTGCGCCGCCGGCAGGTCGCACTCGCGCTCGACCACGATGCGGTCGGGCAGGTCCTTCGCCACCTCGCTCTTGGTGCGGCGCATCACCAGGGGATGGATCACCGCGCGCAGCCGGCGGATGGCCTCCTGGTCGCCGCGGTCGATGGGGCGCGCGTAGCGCTCCTCGAAGGTGCCGAGGTCGCCGAGCATGCCCGGCGCGAGGAAGTCGAAGATCGACCAGATCTCCGAGAGGCGGTTCTCGACGGGCGTGCCGGTGAGGGCGAGCCTGCGCTGCGAGCGCAGCTTCTTGGCCGAGCGCGCCGTGGCTGAGAGGGGGTTCTTGATGTTCTGCGCCTCGTCGAGGATCACGTACGCGAAGTCGTACTTCTGCAAGAAGTCCTCGTCGCGGCGCAGGAGCGCGTAGCTCGTGATGAGGATGTCGGCGCCGTCGACCTCGTGCAGGCGCTTCTCGCGGTCGGGGCCCGTCCACGCCACGGCGCGCAGGTGCGGCGCGAAGCGCTCGACCTCGCGCATCCAGTTGGTGACCACCGACGTGGGCGCCACCACCAGCGACAGCGGGGGGCGGAACTTCGCGGGCTCCTCGGGCTTCTTCGACCCCTTCTTCTTCGGCGCGGCCTCCTCGACGGCGGCGACCTTCGCGGCCTCGTCGGCGAGCTTCTTCGGGCGCTTCTTCGCGGGCTCCTCGGGCGCGGCCTTGCGGGCGCGCGCCGCGGGCACGACGGCCGCCGTGGCCGACGTGCGGTGCGTGACGCCGCGGGGCGGCCCCTCGGCCACCGTGGCCGCGGGCGCGATCATGGGCGGCGCCTCGGACTTCTGCGGCGAGCGCTCGGCCTCCTCGCGCGCCCACGCGAGCAGGGCGAGCGTCTGGAGCGTCTTGCCGAGGCCCATGTCGTCGGCCAGCACGCCGCCGGTGCGGGCGCGGTGCAGAAAGACCAGCCACGAGAAGCCCTCGGTCTGGTACGGGCGCAGCGTGGCCTTGAGCGTCTTGGGGTTCGGCAGGAGCTCGAAGCGCCGGTCGGAGAGCGACGCGATGAGCTCGCGCGCCGACGGCTCGACGCGCGCGCCGGGCACGAGGCGCAGCAGGTCCTGGATGCGCCCCGCCTGCGAGAGCGGGATCTGCTTGCGGCCCGCGGCGAAGATCTCGGCCATGCGCAGGAGCACCTCCTCGACCTTCTCCTTGGAGACGGGCGCGAAGGTGCCGTCCTCGAGGCGCACGAGGCGGCGGCCCTCGACGATGGCGCGGCGCAGGTCGTCTTCGTTGACCTTGCTGCCCTCGCTCTCGAACTCGACGTCGAGCGAGAGCCAGTCGACGCCCGAGGCCACGCGGGCGCGCGGGGTCACGGGCGTCTCGCGCACGGTCACGTCGACGAGGTCGTCGGGGATGTACCGGTCCCACGTGTCGGGCAGCGAGCCGATGCCCTCGGTCCAGAACGCCGTGGCCTTCTCGCCGTGCGCTTCGAACCAGTTCTCGTGCTCCTCGGGCAGGCCGAGGCCGAGGTTGAACAGCGTCTCGGCCGCCTCGCGCTCGGCGCCGATGTCCCTGCGGATCACCCGCGGGCGCTCCCCCCCGCCGGGCACGATCGCGAGCGGCGGCGGGAGCTCCGAGGGCGCCACGTCGAGCTCGACGTCGCCGTAGACCGCGCGCAGCGTCGCGCGCACCACCGTGAGGTCGCCCTCGGCGCGCAGGGTGAACGTGGGCGTGGCGTCGACGAGGTCGGCGATCGACGAGAGGTCGGGCAGCTCGGTGCCGAGCGAGAAGGCCGTCTTGGGCACGATCTCGCTGAGGAGCCTCCCCAGGTCGTCGAGCGGGTGCGTGATCGACGGCGCGCGCGAGAGGCGCTCGAGCCACGCGGGCGTGACGCTCTCGGCGATGGGCCGCGCGAGCCCCTGCGTGGTGTCGACCTGCCAGCCCGGCTGCCCTTCGAACCACAGGCCCTGCGAGAGCCCGTAGCGCCGCAGGTCGCTCTTGCGCTCGAACACCACCTTCACGCGCACGCTCGACGCCCCGGCGAGCTCGAGGTCCATGCGGGGCACGAGCGGGTCGTCGACGAAGCGCATCTCCATCAGCGTCGGCTCGACCAGCACGCGCCGGCCGCGCACGAGCGTGAGGAGCTCGGCGGCGTCCTCGCCGCGGAGCTCGACGGTGGTCTGCCTGCCGCCGCGGGCCTGCCGCGCGAGCGCGCGCAGGATCGGGCGGTGCGCGCTCACGAAGGGCCCGAGCGCGTCGAGCGCGGCGTCGGGCGCCACGGCCGACCGCGTGTCGGCGTTGTAGGCCGTCACGCCCACGGCCATCGAACGGAACTGGATGCGGTACTCGAAATCGGGCGCGCGCTTCGCGTCGTCGGGCGGGAGCCACACCTGCCAGCCCGCGCGGAGCTCCACGGGCGCGACCGTGACGCTGCCGACCTGCACCGCGCCGCCGACGCCGTGGGTGCTCACCACGCGCGGGCCCGCGCGGTCGAGCACCACGACCTCGCGCGGCACCGACGGGCCGTCGTCGTGGCGCCCGCGCTTGGCGCGCTTGGGGCCGCGCCGGTCGTCGTCGCGGTGGCCGTGCGGCGCCGCGGGCGGCTGCTGCGCGAGCACGGTGTCGCGCACGTGCTTGAGCCGGTCGCGCAGGTGCACGAGCAGCGCCGCCACGTGCTTGCAGTGGCGCTCGGGGCCGCGCCACGCGGGGCACGTGCACGCCGACTGAAAGGCGCCCGACTCCTGGATGTCGATCTTGACGTCGTAGGGCGCCGCGGCGCGTCCGTGGACCTTGCCGCGCGCGACCCAGCCCTCGACGCCCGCGTCGAACACGTTGCCGCGGCGCGCGTACCCGCGGCCCTTCTGGTAGGCGTTCATGCCCACGGTGCGCGAGAGCGAGCGCTCGCTCATGCGCGCGATCGCCGCCGTCGCGGGCGTGAGCGGCAGCGGCGGCGCGGGCTCGCGGGTCACCGCCTCCTCGGCGCGCGGGATCTCTGGCAGCGCGTCGTCGTCGTCGCGCGCCTCGTCGTCGCGGGCCTCCTCGGTGGCCTCTTCGGCCTCGTCGCCGTCGCGCTCGCGGAGTTCTTCGTCCGAGGTCTCGTCAGGGTCTTTCATTTCGGGGCCGTGATTCGTCACGTGCGTGCTCCGCGTTTGGATGCTCTGCGCGCGGCCTGCGCGGCCGCGGTTGTCGCGTGGTTCTGCGGCGCCGCCTGCGCGCTGCGGCCGCTCGCGCGCCGTCCGCGCGCGATGCGTGCCGCCCGAGTGCCTGCGCCAGGCACCGGCCTCGTCCCCGGGGGCGTTCCCTTCGACCGTGTCGGTGCAGAGGGTGGTCGAGGGACGGCGTAGGGAGCACCCCAGGGACGCGACGCCGTACGGGATCCCGCTTACCACGGATGCCCCCTCGGGCGCCAACAACTGAATGAAGCTTCACCGAGCGAGGCGGCGAAGCGCCGGGCTCAAGGCCCGGCCGCCGGGTCGCGGATCTCGGGCCTCGGCGCGGCGCCGAGCACGGCCACCCCGAGCGCCGACGCCACCAGCAGCGAGCGGCTGCCCGCGAAGCCGAAATTCTCCGCGTAGTGCACGCGCACCACCGCGTCGGCCGCGCCCTCGCGGATGGCGAGCTCGCGGCGCCCGAGCCTGTGCTGATCGTTCGCCGAAAAGACCTCGACCGAGACCTCACCGCTCTGGGTGCGCGGAACGGCGAGGTCAGGGAAGCCGTCCTGCGCGATGTCCGGCATGAGAACCGCCCAGGGGCCGAAGGTCATCCCCTCGCCCGGCGCCGAGGGCTCGATCGACCGGAGCTCTCGCCCGTCGCTGCCCGACAGCACCCGCACGCGCCCCTCGACCGCGTTGCCGAGCGCGAGGTCGCCGCGGCGGTCGTCGTTCACGTCGGCGCCGAACGACAGCGTCTGCGCCGAGGCCCCGTCGAAGCACCGCGGCGCGCGCCACACCGGCGCGCCGGTGGCGCCCGAGAGCACCGTCACGCAGCGCGTGCCGTCGCGCAGCAGGCCGACGGCCACGTCGGGCGCGCCGTCGCCGTCGGCGTCGGGGCCGACCGAGAGGCCGTAGTCCCTCGCGAAGCCCGGCGTGAACGAGGGGTCGGTGCGCCAGTAGGTGCGCCCCGACTTCACGCCCACCGCCACGAGCGCCGCGCCGCCCCCGCGCGGCGCCACGTACGTGACCACCACGGGCTCGCTCCGACGTCGCTCCGCGCGCGAGAGGCCCGCCACCACCGCGATCGAGCCCGCCAGCGGGATGCGCTTGACCACGCGGAAGTTCCTCGAGCCGATCACGACGAGCCCCGCGCTGTCAGCCGCCACGGCCGCCACGTCGGCCGCGCGGTCGCCGTCGACGTCGGGGATGAGCGCGAGGTCGAGCGCGTCGCAGCGCGCGTCGAGCGGCGCCGAGCGCATCTGCGGCACGAGGCCGCCCGGGTGCAGGTAGAGCGTCTGGTCGGCGCAGCTCGCGAAGCCCGTCACCGTCGCCGCGTCGGGCGCCGCCGCGGTCGCCACGTGACGGATGAACTGCGCCGCCGCGTCGCGCGGCAGCGAGGGCATCGCGATGAGGAGCTGCTCGCCGAACTCCGCGGGCGTCTGGTTCTCGGGCCTCGGCGCGTCGCTCGCGTGATCGTCGACGGGGGCGTCGCCCGCGCGCGCCTCGCCGCCGTCGCCCGCGGCGGCCCCGTCGCCGCGCGGCGCGTGAGGCTCCACCGTAGGGCGGGGCGACGGGCTCTCGGGGGCGCGCGCGAACGCGGGAGGCTGCCGCGGCTGCTCGGCGCCCGAGAGCTTCCACCCCGCGTAGCCGAGCAGGCCCGTGACCGCGGCCACGCCGAGAAAGGCCGCGTAGGGGTTCACCGCGCGCGCGCGCTGCACCCTCGGCGCCTTCGTGCGATCGACGACCTCGGGCGTGAGCGCCGTGTGGGTGATCGAGTCGCGCGGGGCGACGCCGAGCGGCGCCTCGTGCGCGGGCGCGCTCGCCCCCGTGACCGCGGGCGCGAGCGAGAACGAGAAGCCCGCCGCGGGCGCCGACGGCGGGTGCGCGGGCGGCGCCGAGGGCGACGCGGGCAGCGAGAGCGAGAGCGCGGGCTGCGAGAGCTGCGGCAGCACGAGCGCCGGCTGCGGGTCGACGGGCGGCGGCGGGGGCAGCGCCTCGCCGGGGATCGCGAGGGCCATCGGCGCCCCGAGATCCGTGGGCGCGCCGAAGTCGAGGTCGAAATCCGCGGGCGGCGCGAGGGGCACGTCAACAGCGGGGGCGACGGGCGCGACGACGGTGTGAAAGTCGAGGTCGAAGTCGGTCGCGGGCGTCGCCTCGGATTTCACCGTGGCGACGAGCGCGTCGAGGTCGTCGGCGGCGAACTCGGCGGCCTGCCCGCGCGAGATGCCCGAGGACTTGAGCAGCCGCGCGGGCGTGGGCTTGATCGACGGCCGCGCCGCGGGCTCGTCGGCGGGCAGCTCGCGCGCCGCGGCCGAGAGCATCAGGCACATGGCCTCGGCGTCGGGGGGCCTGTCGCCGGTGCGCTTCGAAAGGGCCTGGCGCAGCACCCCGAGCACGGGCGCGGGCGCGCGCGACGCGAGCACGGGCGGCGCGTCGCCGAGCACCGCCGCGATCACCTCGAGGGGCGTCTCGCCGTCGAAGGGCACCGCGCCCGAGAAGGCCTCGTGGAGCACCACGCCCATGGCCCACACGTCGGTCTCGGGGGTCACCTCCTGGCCGCGGCACTGCTCGGGCGCGAGGTGGTGCGGCGAGCCGAAGGCCCTGTTCGAACTCGAGAGCGACATGCGCCCCGCGCCGCGCGCGATCACGCCGAGGGCGCCGCCGAGCAGGAGCCTCCCCCGCACCTGCCCCGCGGCGTCGCGCTCGAGGAGCACCTCGGCCGAGGTGATGCCCCGGTGCACGAGCCCGCGCTCGTGCAGCGCGCCGAGCCCCGAGAGCGCGTCGCACACCACGCGCACCGCGTCGGCGAGGGGCAGCGCGCCGACCTTCTCCACGCGCTCGGCGAGGGTCTGCCCCTCGAACGCCGAGGCGACGCCGTACACCGCCCCCGTCGTGTCGACGCCCACGTCGATGAGCGACACGAGGCGCGGGTGCTCCACGCCCCGAAGGAACGGCGCCTCGTGGAGGAAGCGCGCCGCGCCGGGCCCCGAGACCGCCGCGTCGGGGTAGTAGAACACCACCACCGCCCCGCCCGAGAGCATCTCCGCGCGCCACGCTTCGGGTGCGGCGCTCGCGCGGATCAGCTCGACGAGGCGGTAGCGCCCGGCGAGCACGAGATTGGCCCGATCCTCGACCTCAGACATCGCGTGCTCCGACGATACCCGAAGGGCGAAAGCGATTGCACGCGCTTCGGCGGCGCCGTCACCGCAGGTACGCGGCGACCGACTGGAGCGCCGCCAGCGCCGCGGGGTCGGTGAACCGCCGCGCGGCGAGCCCGCACAGGGAGACCACGTACGCGTGGTGCAGCGGCGCCCGCGAGGGCGAAGGGCACCACGACGAGAACCTGTGCGTCACGCCGTCGATGACGGCCTCGTGGTCGACCGTGACGCCGTCGCGCCCCGCGACGGGCACGTTGTGGAGCGGCAGCCGGGGCATCGACGCCGCGAGGGCGTCGACGGCGTCGGCGGGCAGCGCGCACTCCCACACGCGGGGCTTCGGCGCCTCGCCCAGCATGGGCGCCGTCATGCCCGCGGCGGCCATGGCCCAGGCGCGCGCCGCGGCGGGCAGCACGCGCAGCTCGATCCACCCGCCCGCGTCGACGTCCGTGACGGTGACGGCCACGTCGTCGTGAAAGGCGGGGTGGATCTCCGCGCGCCACACGCGCGACACGTCGCTGAACGACGGGTGGTCGAGCGGGCGCAGCGCGCAGAGCGCGCGCCACGCGGCGGTGTAGCGCTGCCAGCGGTCGTCGACGGGCATCGGGCGTCGCCTAGAAGAGGGCCATCTGCCCGAGGCCCACGAGGGCGGTGAAGTCCTTCTCGTGCACGATCTCGATCTTCGAGCCCGACTGCTGGAGCTTGCGCGCCGCGGTGAGCTTGTCGCCCGCGCGCCCCTTCGCGCCGACCACCAGGTGCGTGACCGAGTCGTCGACCGCGTCGCCCACCGTCGCCCCGAGCGACTCGACGCGCTTGACCGCGTCGGCCTGCGGCACGCTCACGAAGCTCCCGGTGAACACGAAGCGCTTGCCCGCGAGCTTCGACCGCGCGTGCCCCTCGTGCTTCGCGTGCTCGTCGTGCTTCGGGTGCTCGTCGTGCTTCGCCGCGGCCTTCTCTTCGGGCTTCTCTTCGGCCTTCTCTTCGGGCTTCGCCTCCTCGGCGGGCTGCGCGGTCGCGGCGGGCGCGGCCTTGCGGGCCTGATCGACCATCGCGAGGAACTCGGTCTCGGGGATGATCTTGATCGGCGCGCCCGCGGCGACGAGCTTGTCGGCGGTCTTCTCCTTGGTCGACTTCTCGCCGGGCTTCTTGAGGTCGCCCACGACGAGGTACGTGAGGGCCTTGTTCACCGCGTCGAGCGCGGTGCCGCCGAGGCTGGCGACGAGGTCCTCGGCGGGCTTGCGCTCGAGCGATCCCATCTTGCCCGTGAACACGAAGGTCATGCCCGTGAACGCGGCGCCCTTCGCGCCGCCCTGCGCCTGCGCCGCCGCCGCGGGCTTGTAGTCGTTCACCGTCACGTGCTTGCGCAGCGCGGCGATGAGGGGCGCGGCCTCCTTGAGCCCCTCGACCACGGTGTGCGCGATCGTGTCGCCGATGCCGTGCACCTGCGAGAACTCCTCTTCGGTGACCTTCAGCACCGCGTCGAGGGTGCGGTACTTCTCGCTGAGGATCTTCGAGACGTTCTTGCCCAGCTCGGCCAGGCCCAGCGCGCGCAGGAAGGTCGGCAGGTCGAGCGCGCGCTTCTTGTCGACCTCGGCGACGAGCTTCTTCGCGAGCTTCTCGCCCGAGCGGTCGAGGCCCGCGAGCTGGTCGACCGTGAGCGTGTAGAAGTCCGCGGGCGAGCGCAGGTAGCCCTTGTCGTAGCACTGCTCGAGGATCGAGTCGCCGAAGCCCAGCATGTCGATCGCCGTGGCGTAGTGGGCGAGCGTGCCGATCAGCACGGCCTTGCACGTGCGCGACGTGCAGAAGAGAAAGTCCTTCTCCCAGCGGGTCTTCGAGCCGCACGAGGGGCACGCGGTGGGGATCTCGACGGGCTCGGTGCCGGGCTTGGAGACGAACTCCACGTTGGGGATGACGCCCCCGCGGCGCATCATCACCACCTCGGCGCCGAGGGTGAGCCCGAGCTTCTTGATGAAGCCCGGGTGGTGCAGCGACGCGCGCGTGACGGTCACGCCCGAGAGCGACACCGGGTCGACGATCGCCACGGGGGTGATGGCCCCCATGCGCGCCACCGACCACTCGACCGCGCGCAGCACCGACGAGCCCGAGTCGCCCTGGAACTTGTACGCGATGGCGTACCGCGGGTGGTGGGCCGTGCACCCGAGCCGGTCCTGCTCGGAGATGAGGTCGGCCTTGAAGACCACGCCGTCGATCTCGTAGTCGAACGACGCCCGCTTCTGCGCCATGGACTTGTACGCGTCGGCGAGGTGCTTGCGCGGCACCAGCTCGTAGTCGATGGGCGAGAAGCCCATCTCCACCAGGTGCTTGAGCTCCTGCGAGTGCGAGGCGTCGTCGGTGCCGAGCAGGTCGTAGGCGGCGAAGCTGAGGCCGTACGCGGCGCTCTTCTTCGGGTCCTTCTGCTTGATGGCGCCCGCGGCGAGGTTGCGCGGGTTGGCCATGCCCTCGGCCTTGTACTTCGCGAACACCGAGAGCTTCATGAAGATCTCGCCGCGCACCTCGACGCCGCGGTCGACCTTGATCTTCTTCGGGATGTCGGCGATCTCGCGCGCGTTGGCCGTGATGTCGTCGCCCTTGACCCCGTCGCCGCGCGTGGCCGCGAGCACGAGCTCGCCCTTCTTGTTGTAGTGCAGCGCGCAGGCGATGCCGTCGTACTTGGGCATCATCACCGCGTCGCCCGTGAAGGTCGCCGACCACTTCTCGAGCTCGTCGTCGGAGTAGCACTTGTCGAGCGACAGCATCGCGTGCTTGTGCTTGACCGCGCCCCCCGTCGCGGCGACCTCGGCGGGCCCCAGGTGCGACAGGATCGGGTGGTCGGGCGAGCGCGCCTTGAGCGCGTTCACGAGGCGGTCGTAGTCGTAGTCGCTGATCTCGGGGGCGTCGAGGTCCCAGTACCGGTGGTTGTGGTACTTCACGAGCTCGGCGAGCTCGTCGACGCCGAGTTTGTCGAGGTCGGGGAGGGTCTTCATCTACGGTTCCTTCACGTTGCGGTGCGGGGACGAGGCGCGGAACGATCGCAGGGCGTCGGGCGCCTTGTCCACCTCGGTGTCCTCGCCGCCGAGGTCGTCCTCGAGCCGCACGCCGAAGAGCTCGGCGCCGAAGAGGTCGGTCGACGTGTCGAGGCGCACGGGGGCGCGCGTCGCCGCCCCCTCGTACAGCGATCGCGCCAGCAGGTCGAGCACCGCCGACTTCTCGACCCCGGCGACCCACTCCTCGGCGATCCCCTCGGCGCCCACGAGCGCGCCCGCGACGGCGCCCGCCACGCACGCGATCGAGTCGCTGTCGCCCGACGAGTTCGCGCCGCGCAGCACGGCCTCGCGAAAGCCGCCGCCGGCGCGCAGCACGCACCACAGCGAGCAGGCCACGGCCTCCTCGCCCACCCACGCGCCGCCGAGCAGCTCGCACACGTCGTCGGCCTCGACGCCCGCCGCGTCGGCCGTGCGGTCGAGCAGGTCGAGCATCTCGCGCGTGCCCACGCGCTCGACCAGCGCCGGCGCGCACCCGACGTCGAGCAGCAGCGCGGGCGTCACGTCCTCGACGCGCGCCCTGGTGAACGCGAGCATGCCGTCGAGCGCGCCGCCGCGCGCCGCCCACGCCACCGCCGCCGCCGCGGCCACGCC
>JBDHVF010000123.1:0-13937 GCA_039809605.1 Polyangiales bacterium
TTGCCCGGAGTGAGGCGGTGAAACCGAGCCCATGGAGCGACGCCGAACTCCGGCGCGAGCGCCGCGTATCACACGCGCCGCGCAGGCGCTAGACCCCTTGCGGGGTCGTGAACCACACCCTCGGGCGCACGCGCGCCTCGCGGCCGTTCACGCGCACGCGCACCACCGCGCTGCCCGGCGTCGTGCCCGCGCGCAGCGAGCGCTGCCAGACGCCGTCGTCCCCTCGCGTCGCGTCGCCCTCCCAGCGCACCGTGTGATACGGCGCGTCGATCTCGACCCGCGCCGCCGCGTCGAGCGCGCCGTCGGACGTCGTGGGTCGCACCGTCACCGTGACCAGCGTGTTGCTGTTGGCGGGCATGACGCGCGGCTCGACGGAGATCCACCGGGGCTCGGTGACGGTGAGCCTGCCCGGCGCCACGTCGCGCAAGACCTGCTCGTAGCCCGAGGGCCACCGCACGCGCACCTCGTCGGCGCGCGCCGCGTCGCCGAGCGGAACGTCGACCACGGCGGGCGGCGTGACCTGCGGCGACGTGCGGTCGCCCACGGGCCACGCGCGCGTGAAGGGCCCCGCGCGCACCGTCACGATGGCGCCGCGCCCGTCGGGGTTCGACACCGTGCCGCGCAGCGAGAGGAGCACGTGGCCGCCGTTGGGCTCGACGCGGTTCTCGAAGGCCATGCCGTCGCGGCCGAACTGACCGACGACGAGGTCGAGGTCGCCGTCGAGGTCGAGGTCGGTGGTGGCGACCTGCGCGAACTGCCCCTCGACGTCGAGCCCCGCGGCGTGGCCGATGAGGGTGAGGGGGCCGCCGTTCGGCGCGCCGCGGTAGAGCAGCAGGGTGCTCTGGCCGCGGTTGGGCATCATGCTGAAGCCCTCGTCGTCGCCCGTCGCGACCACGAGGTCGACCGCGAGGTCATGGTCGACGTCCCAGAGCGCCGGCGACCAGGGCACGAGGAACGACCCCGACGTGCTCGCCCCGAGCTCGAGCGGCCAGCACGCGCGCACGTCGTCGCTCCAGCCCATGATCCCGATCTGCGGCCCGATGGCGAGCGCGAGGTCGAAGCGCCCGTCGAGGTCGACGTCGGCCGACGAGACGCCCATCGGCGACGAGCGCGTCATGCCGAAGGGCTCGATCTCCTCGCACGCGCGCGACCGCGGGAGAATGGGCGTGAAGCGCGGCTCGCCGTCGGCGCCCACGCCGAGCGCGCGGTAGACGTAGTTGACGTGCACGTCGCCGTCGTTGCTCACGTACAGGTCGTCGAGCTTGTCTCCGTCGAGGTCGGCCCGCGCGATCGACCACGTCATGCCCGAGCCGTCGACGCCCCACGCGTGCGCCACGGGCTCGAACGTGCGGTTGCCGCGGTTGCGCAGCACCACCATGGGCTGATCCCAGATGCCCACGGCCAGGTCGAGCAGCCCGTCGTCGTCGAGGTCCATGGGGTTGAACGTCATGCGGCACCCGTCGACCGGCGCGGGCGTCGCGCGCGCGGGGTCGAGGCCGCCCGCGCTCCCCCACGCGATCATCGTCGTCGCGCCCGCGAACACCACGTCGACGTGGCCGTCGGCGTCGAGGTCCGCCGCGGCCGCCGCCTGCGTGAGCGCCTCGGGCAGCCGCTCGGGCGCCATGAAGCGCCCGTCGGCCCCGCGGCGGAAGAGCCACGTCGCGCCCACGACCCCCATCGAGCGGTACATGTCTCGGTTGTCGTTGTAGAGGAGCTCGTCGCGCCCGTCGCCGTCGAGGTCCGCCGGCAGCACCGAGGTCATGTTGCGCGGGCGCCCCTCGTGGGGCTCGGTGAAGCAGCGCGCGAAGGCCGCCGACAGCGCCTCGTCGCGCACGAAGCCGCCGCGCCACGGCCGCTGCGGGCCCGCGTCGGGCATCGTGGCGTCGGGGCCTGCGCCGCGCCCGCCGTCGTCGCGCGCCGACGCGTCGCCGGGCGACGTCCCGTCGACGCCCGTGTCGCCGACGACCGGGCGGCCGGCGCACGCGGCGAGCGCCAGCGCTGCGACGAGGGGGCTCTTCGCCGGTGCCGAGGCCATGCGTCGATCTCTCCCTTGGCGGAGACTTGTTCGCAAGCGCGTTCGCGTACCAAACTGCGCCGCGATGATCGCCACCATTTTGGAGCGGGGCCCCGACGCCTCCGCCGAGGCCGAGCTCCTCGACGCGCTGCGCGCGCACATCGACCGCGTGCTCGACTCCGCGGGGGGCGCCGACCGGGCGGTGGTGCGCGAGGCCGAGGCCGCCGTGCGCGCCGACCCCGCGGGCACCGTCTCGTTCGACGGCCGGGGGATGGCGACCGTGACGGCCCACGGCCGCGCGTGGAGGGCGGGGCGCTTCGAGATCCCGATGCTCTGGTCGCTCAAGGCCCGCGCCGCCGAGGCCCCGCGCGAGGGCGCGCAGCGGCTCTTCGTGCTCTTCGGCGAGCGGCCCTCGACCGACATCGGCGCGCTCCAGGCGTTCGCCGAGCCGGGCACGCTCTTTCAGGTCGCCTCGCAGTTCAACTGCCTCGAGTCCCCTGGGCCCCACGTGACCTCCGTCGCGAACTACACCAGCGACCCGACGCAGGGCCCGCGCGCGTCGATCTCGGCCTTCCCCGGCACGCTCGTGCGCCACTACGCCGCCCCTTCGACCGACGGGCGGCGCTTCACGCAAACGACCGACGGCGAGCAGGTGAACCTCCTCGGCGACGTGTGCCCGCCCGAGGTCGCCGAGGTGCGCAACGGGTACCTCCGCGCGAGCTACGTGCACGACGCCGACGCGCTCGCCGAGGCCGTCGAGCAGCGCTTCGACGCCATCCGCGTGGGCCTGCACGACGACGTCGACGTCGCCCTCGGATACGACTGGGACGGCGCCGTCGACGGCCCGCGCCGCGTCGCGCAGGTGTTCACCTCGACGCTCGCCGCGGGCGGCTACGGGCGCCTCGGCGGCAACGAAGCGCTCCGCGCGGTGTGCAGGCACCTGCTTCGCGCGGCCTACCTCGGCACGCTGCTCGGGGCGCGCGCGCTCGGCCGCCGCACCGCGGTGCTCACCCTCATCGGCGGCGGCGTGTTCGGCAACCCCGTGGAGCTCATCTGGGAGTCGATCCTCTGGGCCTGCGACGAGGTCGCGCGCCTGGCGCCCGGCGCGCTCGACGTGGTGGTCAACGGCCGCAACCTCGCCCACGAGGTCGACCCCGAGGCCCTCGCCGCCGCGTGCCGCGAGCGCGGAGGCGTCGCCGTGGAGCTCTCGCGCGAGCGCATCGCGGTGCACCGCTAGCGCCCTTTCGCCCTCCCCACCCCCGCGCAGACCGTGCTCCAATGGGCACCCATGGACCTTCGCGCCCGTCCCCTCGTGTGCGTCGCGCTCTCGTGGCTCGCGGGCTGCGCGGGGAGCTCCGTGATCGGCGACCGCGGCGACGCGGGCGACGACATCGCGCTCGACCTGCCAGCGGGCCACGACGGCGACCCCCCCGCCGACGCGCCGCGGCCCTGCATCACCAGCGCAGACTGCCGCGGCAGAGACCCCGGCCGCCCCGTGTGCGACATCACCACGGCGCGATGCGTGGCCTGCACCGCGGCCGACGACACCTGCCCCGCGGCGATGCACTGCGACGCGATCACGCGCGCGTGCGTCACGGGCTGTCGCGGCGACGACGGCTGCACCATGGGCGCCGCGCGCCGCTGCAACACCGAGATGCACCTCTGCGTCGAGTGCACGCGCGACGACCAGTGCGCGCCCGGCGAGCTCTGCTCCGCGGGGCGTTGCGTGATGGGATGCAGCGCCTCCCACGCCTGCCCCTCGGGCCGGTCGTGCTGCGACGGCGCGTGCGTCGACCCGCTGACGAGCCCCGACCACTGCGGCGCCTGCGGCCGCCGCTGTGACCTCCCCAACGCGATGGCCGCGTGCGCCGCCGGCGCGTGCGCGGTGGGCTCGTGCCAGGGGCCCTTTCGCGACTGCGACATGACGGCCTCGAACGGCTGCGAGGCCGACATCGGCCGCAGCGCCGACCACTGCGGCGCGTGCGGAACGGCCTGCGCCCCGCGTCCCAACACCTCCGCCACGTGCGACGACGGCACGTGCCGCTACGCGTGCGCCGAGGGCTTTGGCGACTGCGACGGCGACCCCTCGAACGGCTGCGAGACCGACACCCGCATCACGGCCGACCACTGCGGCATGTGCGGCAACGCGTGCCGCTACGCCAACGCCCTCGGCGTGTGCGTGGCGGGCGCGTGCGCGCTCGGCGGGTGCGAGTCGGGCTTCGCCAACTGCGACGGCATGGCCGACAACGGCTGCGAGACCGACACCAACACCAGCGCGGCGCACTGCGGCGGCTGCGGCATGGCCTGCGCGCCGGCCAACGCCACGGGGCGCTGCGCGATGGGCGTGTGCGCCGTGGCCGCGTGCTCGGCGGGCTTCGCCGACTGCGACCGCAGCGCGGCCAGCGGGTGCGAGGTCGACACGGGCTCGTCGGCGATGCACTGCGGCGGCTGCGGCGTGGCCTGCGCGCCCGCCCACGCCGCGGGGATGTGCGAGGCGGGCGCGTGCCGCGTGGGCGCCTGCACCGCGGGCTTCGCCAACTGCAACGGCACGACGAGCGACGGCTGCGAGGTCAACCTCTCCACCAGCGCGCTCGCGCCCGCGGGCGCCGCGACGAGCTTCGCGTTCGCGGGCGGCGGCAGCGACCAGACCGTGCAGGAGGACATCTCCGTCGCCGTCGGCCCCATGGGCAACGTGTACGTGCTCTCGTACAACGACAAGATCATCGTGTTCGACCGCGACGGGCGCTACCTGCGCAACATGCCCCGCCGCGTGTGGAGCACCGCGTACGACTTCGCCGTCGACCGCGCCACGGGCCAGATGTGGACCGTGGACCCCACGTCGAACCAGGTCGTGCACCTCACGCCCGAGGGCAACCCCGCGGAGACGTGGTCCGCGGGCTCGGGCTCGCGCGGCATCGAGTTCGCGCGCGGCGAGGTGTTCATCTCCGACGCGGGCGGCAACCGGGTGCTGGTGTACTCGCCGACGGGCACGATGGCGCGCGCGATCACCACGTCGCCCGCGCTCTCGCAGCCGCGCGGCCTCGCGGTGGGCGCCTCGGGCAACCTCTACGTGACCTCGTACGGAGACAACACCCTGCGCGTGCTCACGCCCACGGGCTCGCAGGTGCGCTCGATCGCCACCGTGGCCAGCCCCACCGACGTGGCCGTCGACGAGTGCCGCGGCGTCGCGTACGTGCTCTGCGAGTCGAGCGACCAGTGGGGGGCGTACCGCATCGCCGACGGCTCGCGGCTCTACACCGCGTCGACCTTCTCGGGCCTCTCGCACGCGGGCGTGACGCTCGACGACGACGGCTCGCGGCTCTACGTCGCGTCGTCCCACGGCGGCGGGCGCGCGATTCGAATGTACCTCCGCTGAAGGGCTACGGAGACTGGTCGAGGGGGCGGTAGGTGATCTCGAGCCCCTGGCTGTCGGCGGGCAGCGCCGCGGGGTCGACCGTCACGCGGCGGGTCATCGGGTCGTACGTCCAGCCCGTCATGGGCACGGCGGCGCGGTGGCCGTCGGCGGTGACGCTCCACACCTGGATGGTCTCGGGGCGCGGCTCGCGCGTGAGCTCCCAGTAGTTGAGCCGTCGCACGATCGAGCGCGCGAACGAGGTGAAGATCGAGCTCCAGTCCATCGAGCAGACGCGCGCGCGCTCGCCGCCGGTCATCTCGGTGAGCGCGAGGTGCACGCTGCCGCGGCGCGCGAGCGTGGGGCAGTCGGTGCGGCTCTCGTACCCGACGATGCTGTGGTACGTGTACCGCTCGAAGGGGGGGAGCGCGCGGATCATCCGGTCGAAGTCGGCGGCCGACAGGTCGCTGTCGTCGTCGGTGACGGCCACGAAGTACTTGAGCGCCTGCGGGCGCACGAAGTCTCGCCAGCGGGGATAGGTCGAGAGCACGAGGCGCAGCCCGTCGGTGCTCTCGACCTGCTGGTCGACGTGGCGAAAGCGCGGTCCGTCGGCGCACGAGGGGCCGCCGAGCGGAGGCGGCACGCACACCTGCAACGTCGACGTGCCCCTGCGCGCGATCATGATCACCCGGTAGTCGATGCCCGACGCCTGCATGATCGACGCGAAGGTGTTGAGGTTCATGCTGACGTAGCGGTTCTCTTCGACCATCGAGCCCGAGTTGTCGACCCACCACACGATGTCGACGGGCGGGCGCACGGCCGTGGCCGAGTTGAAGCCCTCGGTGAGCGCGCACTGGTCGTTGGCCTCGGCGAGCGGAAGCCACGAGCCCGCGCACGCGCCCCAATGACCGAGCTCCCCGGTGCCCTCGCAGCGCTGCGTGCCCATGCGGCAGGGCTCGCGAAAGAGCTCGCCGGGGCGCTCGAAGCACGGCTGCTCGGTGCCCGGCAGGCACGCGCAGCTCTCGTTCGCCATGCCGTCGCCGTTGTCGTCGAAGGGCGTCTCGCAGCTCTCGCGCGGGGGCGCGTCGTCGGTGGCGACGGCGTCGTGGTGGGCGATCATCACGTCGCGCCGGGGCGCGTCGCGGGCCACGTCGGTCGCCGCGGGCGCGTCGGCCGCGGCCGCGTCGGGCGCGCCGTTGTTGAACCGCGTCTGCCCGTCGGAGCACGCCGCCCCCGCGAGAACGGCACACACCACCATGCCTCGGAGAGACCTGCGCCACATGCGCCGCACTCTATCCCCCGGGTGACGCTACCGGAAGCTTCCCCACGGCTCGAACGACGGGTTCACCGGCACGCCGCGGGCCGCGAAGCCGTCGCGCAGGGCTTCGAAGGTGGCGCGCTCCCACGCCTCGGTGAGCGCCTCGGGGCGCCCCGCGCGGTGATAGGCGTGGGCGATGAAGGGCTTCTCGCTCATGGGCCCGACGCGCACGACCTCGACCCACGGAGCGAGAAGCTCCACGAGGCGCGCGGGGCTCATGGGGAGCATCGGGTGGGCGACGGCGAAGGTGCGCAGCCCCGCCTCGCGCAGCGCCCGCAGCGCCGCGACGCGCGCCGCGATGGGAGGCGCGTTGGGTTCGAACACCTCGCGCACGCTGTCATCGTCGGTCGGAACGCTCACCCCGATGAGCAGCCGCGGCATCGTGGTGAAGAGCGCGAGGTCGTCGGTGACCACGGGCGAGCGCGTGAGCACCACGGGCGCGAACTCGGTCTCGCGCAGCGCTTCGAGGCATCGGCGCGTGACCCGGTAGCGCCGCTCGACGGGCTGGTAGGGGTCGGTCACCAGCGGGCTCATGCGCACGGTGCCCGGCGCGAGCTCGCGCGCCTCGCGGGCCACGAGCTCGGGGGCGTTGACCTTCACGTCGATCCAGCGCCCCCACGGCGCGCGCGGCAGGGCTTCGAGGTATCGCACGAAGCTCGTACGCCCGATCCCGTAGCAGTAGGTGCACCCCAGGATGCATCCCGCGTACGGGTTCAGGTAGTACATGCCCGGCGCCTCGGCGATGAGCGCGCGCTCGGCGACGACCTCGCGGATCTCGACGCGACGCTCGCGCGCCCCCTCGCTCGCGAGCGTCTCGGGCGCGGCGTCGCTCACCACGGGCAGCGCGCGCTCGTGGGCGCGCACGTGGCCCACCACGGCGTCGACGAGGGCGCGCTCGGCGTCGGAGAGCCGCGGGTCGGCGCGCCCGAAGAGCGAGTAGTAGACGTTGAACGCGCGGGTGACGGCGTACGCGGGGCGCGAGGTGTCGCGGCGCTCGAGGTCGACTTCGAGCATCGCGCCGTGGCGCTCGAAGCGCAGCGAGATGCCCTGCTCGGCCTCCCACGCGCGAAGGGACCAGCCCGCGGGCAGCGCGCCCGGCACCGCGAGCGCGTCGACGATCGCGCGCACGCGGCCCTGCACCGATCCGTGGACGCGCGGGACGCTCATCGCGCGGAGGATAGCGCAGGGAACCCGCGCTGGCGGCGTCGCGAGTGCGCCGCGGCTCTGCGGAGCCGCGGCTGGTCTCTCGCTGCCAGCGTCGCGATCGAACTGCGCTTCGAGCGCTGGCAGCGTCGCGGATGCGCCTTGTGCGGGGCGTCAGCGCCGGGCGGTGGCGCCCGTGGTCGTCGAGGCGGCGGCGTGCTCCATCACGTCCTTGAGGTTCGACAGCATCGTGTCGAGGTCGCGCTCGTTGATCTTCGCGACGAGGTGCTCGGCGACCTTGCCCACCACGGGCGTCGGGATCGAGTACTCGACCTCCACGGTGAGCCGCGTGCCCGAGCCGTCGAGCCCCGCGTACGTCCAGAGGAACGTGCTCGGGATGCCGCCCTCGTTGCGGTAGCGCGCCAGCTTGCCCGACTGCGCGTCCTCGACCTTCGAGTGCCCGTTGAAGTGCACGCCGGCCATCTTGAAGGTCCAGTCGAACTCGTTGGCGCCGCCCTTCGCGGGCACGACGTTCGACACCGACACCATGTTGGGCCAGATGCTCGGCAGGTTCGTCGGCTGGCAGAGGTAGTCGTAGACCCGCTGCACGGGCGCCTTGATCTCCACGGTCCGCTTGATCTTGAGCATGTCGTCTTCCCCTCAGATTCGCCGCGCATACGTGACTGCACGCCGGCGGCGGGGCCGTCTGCATCGCGCGAGCCATCAGCGCCATGCGCCTCGCACGCTCGCATGCGCGGCAGATGGCGCTCGAGCGCAGGGGTGACGCACGTTCGCGAGTCCGATCGGTGCGTCGCGCGTGCGCGAGGCCCCACGACCGTTGCACCGGCTGCACCGCGAACGAGTTGTGCGCGGCGGTGATATCGTCGCGCGCGATGATGCGACGCGACGACGTGCTGCGACTCGACCGGGCGGCGCTGATGAAGCTCCTTCGCGCGGGGCACGCGATCGACCCCGCCGCGCTCGACGGTCACGCGTACCGCGGCGTCTCGTTGGGCCTGCCGGGCCTCGTCGAGCGCCTCACGTGGAAGACCTTTCAGAAGACCTTCTACCGCGACCCCGCGACGGGCCACCTGCGCGGGTGGAACGTGCGCGTCGAGCAGCGCGGCCTCGACGCGCCGAGCGTGGCCCGCACGCGCCATGGCGTTCCCGTCACCTTCGGTCACTACCGCGTGATCGCCCCGTCGGAGGTGCGCGCGCCCGCGGGCTGCGACCGCGGTCTGGTGATTCACTACGGGCTCGGGGCCAACGCGGCGCTCGACCCGATCAACCGCGTGCGCGACCCGCTGGTGGCGCTGAACCCCGGCGACGCGTCGCTGCTGCTCGGGTGGTCGTACGCCGACGTGCTCGGGGTGCTGGTGCCCACGCCGAGCTTCTTCGTGCTCGAGCGCGAGGGGCCCATCGGGTACGTGCCTACGGCGTGAGCCTGCCCATCGCCCACGGCACGGCCCAGAGCACCTGCGCGGCCACGAAGACCGACACGCCGAGGGCGATGGGGCCGCGCAGCGACGAGAGCGCGACGTTGAGCGACGGCGTCTTCTCGTCGCGCCCCATGCGCCACATGGCCCAGGTCATCAGCCAGGTGAGAAGGTGGTTCCACGGGCACACGGGGCAGAGCGTGGGCAGGAACACCAGCAGGCTGAAGAAGCGCAGGGTGAAGAGGGTGGCGAGCGGCATCCAGAGGCGCAGGAGCGCGATGGCCGCGCCGCGCTGGGGCGTGGACCGGCAGCGCTCCCAGAAGAGCGCGCAGCCGAGGAAGAAGCCGAGGCCGAGCGTGGCGTTGGGCACGTAGAACGCGCGCGCCTGCGGGCTGAGCAGCACCGGGTCGCAGTCGACGCCCCGAGGAAAGATCAGGAACGCGCGGTCGTAGAGCGAGCACAGGCCCGTGCCCGGTCGCACGGCGCCCGCGTGCAGCGCGAGGTAGCGCCAGGTGACGTAGACGCAGTTGGCGACCGCGACCCACGCGGCCGCGCGAAACACCCGCTCGACGCGGCCCGTGGACATGGCGCGATGCTACAGCACGCCCGCCGCGGCGCGGTCGAGCAGGCCGTCGAGGGCGCCGAGGAGGTCCTTGTTGCCGTCCTGCTTGTAGCCCGCGAGGGCCTCCTCGCAGCGCGGCACGGCGTCGAGAAAACGCTTGATGACGGCGGCGTCGTCGAGGTGCTCGGCCTCCATGCCGTACCCGAGGCGCTCGAGCCAGCGCGCGTTGAGCACCTGCTCGAACTGCATCCCCAGGGGCACGGCGAGCATGGGCTTGTGCAGGTACACGGCCTCGCCCATGAGGGTGAAGCCCCCGCCCGCGATCACCGCACGGCACGACGCGAGGTCGTCGATGAAGCCCCGCTCGCTGAAGGGGCGAAAGCGCAGGTTGCCCTCCACGGCCTCTTCGGTGAGGCCCCTGCGCATGCCGTAGATCCTGCACTCGCGGCCCGTGGCGCGCAGCGCGTCGAGGAGCGCGTCGTGGCCCTCGGCGGTCTGGTAGACGAGCAGGTGGTCGCCGCGCGTGGGCGTCGCCGCGAGGATCTCGGGGCGCAGGATGGGCGGGTGCAGGCTGGTGTTCTCCTTGCGCACCGCGGGGTAGAAGAACGTGGTGATGAGGTAGTGGCTGCACCCCGGCAGCTTGCCCTTGATGAACGCCTTGGTGAGCTGGAACGCGGCCTCGTGACCGGCGAGCACCTCGGGGGGATGGGTGCAACGGTTGATGATCTGCATGTTGTCGATGGAGACGATCGGGAGCCGGTGGGCCGATCCGAAGAGGTACGTCCACGACTCGAAGTCGCTCACCACGACGTCGGGCTTGAAGTCCTTGATGAGCTCGAAGTACGCGGCGACCTGGCCGGGGAGCTGGGCGGCTCCCTTGAGCACGTTCGACCAGAGGGTCGCGCCGCGCCGCACGCGGTTCTCTTCGTAGATCATGTGCAGGCCGTGGATGCGGTGCACGCCCTCGAAGCGCTTCGAGAGGAAGTCGACCGCGCGGCTCGACGCCATGATCTCGACCTCGTGCCCCTGCGCGAGCAGGTGCTCGAGCACCACGCGCGAGCGCATCGCATGGCCCATGCCCTCGCCCACCACGCCGTAGAGGATCTTCATGCCTCGCGGGAGTACACCCGCGGGCGCGGGGGCGTCTACAGCCCCATGTCTCCGACGCGGTGCTGCACCACGACGAGGCCCGCCATCACGGCCGTCTCCGCGCGCAGCACGCGCCCGCCGAGGCGCAGGGGGCGCGCGCCCGCGTCGACGAGGCGCTGGCGTTCGACGTTGGCGAAGCCCCCCTCGGGGCCGATCACCAGCACGAGGCTCGCGCAGGGGCCGAGCGCGCGCTCGCCGTCATCAGCCCGGTCGTCGAGAAAGAGCCGCGCGTCGGCGCCCTTCCAGAGCGCCGTGGCCATGAACGCGTCGAGCGAGACGGTGGGGAGCACCTCGGGCACGCTGGCCCTGCGGCACTGTCGCGATCCCTTGAGCGCCTGACCGGGCCACGCGTGGGCCTTCTCGTGCGCGAGCCCGTCGGCCTGCACCGACTTGAGCGTGAAGACGGGCTGGATGCGCGCGACGCCGAGCTCGGCGGCCTTCTGCGCGACCCAGAGCATGCGCTGCCGCTGGAGCACGGCGCACGCGAGCGTGACCTCGACGGGCGACTCGGGCGCGACGGGCATCTGCTCGTAGACGAGGGCCTCGGCGCCCGACGCCGAGAGCGCCGAGAGCGACGCGCGGAAGTACCTGCCCTCGGCGTCGCGCACGGTGAAGGCCTCTTTGACGTTGACCTTGCGGAAGCGCAGCCCCTCGGCGACGGGCGCGCCGAAGGTCACGGTCTGACCGACCGTGAGGGCGCCGTCGTGCGAGAGGGGCGCGTACGGGGCGGCGATCACGCGACGCCGACGAGGGCGCCGACGCCCGCGGCCGCGGCGGCGGCGGCGAGGGGGATGGTGAAGTTGTCGTCGAGGCGCTCGGTGTAGAGCTCGGCGATCGCGCCCGCGAGCGCGGCGGCGGCGGCGGTGCCGAGCCGCGCGAGGGCGGTGCCCGTGTGGCAGAGCGAGAGCACGCCGAAGGCCGCGGCGAGGCCCACGGCGAAGAACGCCAGCGTGCCCTGGAGCGAGCGGTTCGCGTGGAGCTTGATGCGCCCGTACTTGCGCCCGATGAGGGCCGCCGACGGGTCGGCGAGGCCCAGCACCGCCACGCCCGCCGCCGCGGCGAAGCGCGGGAACCCGATGCCCAGGATGAGCGTCGCGGTGATGAACCACGTGGCCGAGTTCACGCGGTGGTGCTCGTGGGCGTGGGCGACCGGGCCGAAGAAGCGCATGAGCCGGGTGTTCACCGAGGGCCAGATGCGACGGGAGACCTCGCACCCCCACGCGAAGAGCGCGAACGCGAGCGGCGGGAGGATGAGCCACAGCCGCGAGGGCAGCACCTCGGTGAGCACCGCCACCGAGAGGCCGCACGAGATGTGAAAGGCGTTGCGCTTGTAGTTGGTGGGCCGCAGCGGCGCGGGCGCCGTGAGGGTCATGCCGCGGAGGCTCGCGACGAGGGCCTCGTACGCGGGCTGCACCTCGCGCTGAAAGGCCGCCCACGCGTCGCGCGCCTCGTGGGCCGAGGCGACGAGCGACTCGCGCGAGGGCAGCGAGGCCATGGCGCGGTCGAGCGTGACGCGCACGTAGCCGAGGCGCTCCATGAGCTGCACGTCGCCCGTGGGGGCCACGTCGGAGATGCCCCTCAGCCGCTCGACGATGGCCGCCACGCGCTGCCGCGCGGCGGTCTCGACCTCGTCGCGCCAGCGCGCGGGGTCGATGTCTTCGAGCAGGTTGCGGAGCTCGTTGGCGAGGTCCTGCGAGGCGAGTCGTAGAGCTTGAGGCATGCGCTTGGGGAGAGGGGATTACGCGCGGACCGGGGCACTGTCAACGAAGGGGCCGATGCGAATCGCCGCGACGCCTCGCGTCATCATTGGTCGCCCGCGCACAGGCTGTTGTACGGTTCTCTCGTGACTGAGAGGACGAGCCGTACGTCGGTGGTGCCCGCTCCCGGTGATGCCGGGCCGAGGGTGTTGATCGTGGGGAGCGGGGGCATCGGCGGCGTGGTGGCGGCGTCGATCTACGACCACGTGGCCGCGATGGGGGGGCGCGTCATGGCGCTCACCACCAACGCCGCGATCGCCGACGCGGTGCGCGAACACGGAATGCGCCTCACGGGCGTCGACGGCGCGCGCGCGGTGCGCTGCCCCTGCGTGACCGAGCTCTCGCCCGACGAGGCTCCCTTCGACTGGGTGCTGCTCGCGACGCAGCCCCCGCAGGTGGAGGAGGCCGCCCGTCGCGCGCTGCCGTGGCTCGCGCCGCGCGGCGCGATGGTGTGCTTTCAGAACGGCCTGTGCGAGTCGCGCGTCGCGCGCATCGCGGGCGACGAGCGCGTGGTGGGCGCGGTGGTGGCGTGGGGCGCGACGATGCCCGAGCCCGGCGTGTACGAGCGCACGGCCGCGGGGGGCTTCACCGTGGGGCGCATCGACGGCCGCGACGACCCGCGCCTGGCGAAGCTGGCGCTGATCCTCGAGGCGGTGGGGCCGGTGACGCGCACGTCGAACCTCGCGGGCGCGCGCTGGAGCAAGCTGGCGATCAACTGCGCGATCTCGACGCTCGGCACGCTGGGCGGCGAGCGCCTGGGCACGCTGATGATGTCGCTCACGGTGCGGCGCCTCGCGCTGCGCATCATGACCGAGTGCGTGCGCGTGGCGCGCGCCGAGGGCGTGGCGCTCGAGAAGGTCTCGGGCACGCTCGACCTCGACTGGCTCGCGCTCACCGAGGCCGAGGAGCGCAGCGCGGGCTCCCCGTCGCTCTTCACCAAGCACGCGATGCTGCTCGCGGTGGGCGCGCGCTACCGGCGCATGCGCTCGTCGATGCTCTCGGCGATCGAGCGGGGCCGCCCCCCCGCGGTCGACTTTCTCAACGGCGAGGTGGTCGAGCGCGGCCGCCGCCACGGCGTCGCGACGCCCGTCAACGCCGAGGCGCAGCGGCTCGTGCACGCGATCGCCCGCGGCGAGGTCAGGCCCTCGATGGACACCATCTACGCCCTCGCCGAGACCACGGGCGTGCGGTAGGGGGCCCCCCCCC
>JBDHVF010000124.1:0-13925 GCA_039809605.1 Polyangiales bacterium
GTGCCCGCCGCGAGGCGCGCCGCGATCATGCTCTGCAGCCCCGTCGCGCAGCCCATGCCGTTGTCGTCGTCGCACGCCTGCCCGCCGGGCAGCGCCGAGTCGGTGACGTTCGCGCCCGCGGAGTTCTGGATGAAGAGCGACGTGTCCCACGCGGCGCCGACGGTGTCGGCGTACACGATCTCGGGCGCGCTGAGCGTGAAGGTGTAGAACACGTCGTTGCCCGAGGTGCAGCCGCACGAGCCCGAGGTGTCGTTGCGCGCGCGCGACGTGTCGGCGCCGAGCGACGCCGACGACGAGGCGAGCGAGATCGGCGTGGCGCCCGCGCGGCTGTCGTTGGTCGGGCCGGGCGCCGTGCAGACGCCCGAGACGCAGCTCTGGCCCGAGGGGCACACGCGGCCGCAGGCGCCGCAGTTGGCGTTGTCGGTCGCGGTGTTGACGCAGGACGAGCCGCAGGTGGTGAGGCCCGCGCCGGTGCAGCGGCACGCGCCCGACATGCACGACTGGCCCGCGGGGCACACCACGCCGCAGCCGCCGCAGTTGGCGCTGTCGGTCTGCGTGTTCACGCAGCGCGTGCTGCAGTTGGTGGTGCCCGCGGGGCACGAGCCGAAGATCACGCTCAGGGTGTAGGCGCCCGCGCCCGCGCCGCAGCCGTCCATGTAGAGCGTGTGGATGCCCGCGCCCGCGGGGATGGTCGACGCGAGGTTCGACTGGAGCCCGCACGAGTCGTCGTTGCAGGCGATGACGCCCGTGGCGCGCGCCGCGCTGCGCTGGTCGAGGTCGGTGTCGAAGCTCGCGCCGCCGCAGGTCGAGGCCGTGAACGACGTGGCCGAGAAGCTCGGGCACGTGTACCAGTAGAAGGTGTCTTCGGGGCCGCCGTCGCAGCAGGCGCCCGAGACGGCCCCGGCGCCCGACGTGGTGCCCGTGAGGGTCTGGCTGCCGGGCGTCGGGCTGATCGAGCGCGCCGGCCCGTTGCCCACGGGCAGGTGCTGAAAGTGGATCGTGGCCGAGCCCGACCCGCAGCCCGAGAGCACGAGGTAGTACGTGCCCGCGGGGAGGCGCGCGAAGACCTGCGACTGGAGGCCCGTGCCGCAGCCCGAGAGGCCGCCGTCGTCGTCGCACACGAGGCCGCCCGTCACCGCCGGGTCGGTGAGGTTCGCGCCCCCGGAGTTCTGGAGGAAGAGCGACGTGTCCCACGTGGCGCCGACGGTGTCGGCGTACACGAGCTCGGCCTGCGTGAGGGTGAACGTGTAGAACACGTCGTTTCCGCCGGTGCAGCCGCACGAGCCCGTGGTGTCGTTGCGCGCGCGCGTGGTGTCGGCGGCGAGCGACGACGACGACGCGCCGAGGTCGATGCGCGTGGCGCCCGCCCGGCCGTCATTGGCAGGCCCCGCGGACACGCACGCGCCCGCGGAGCAGGTCTGTCCCGCGGGGCACGCGTTGCCGCAGCGGCCGCAGTTGGCGTTGTCGGTCGCGGTGTTCACGCACGACGCGCCGCAGGCCGTGAGGCCCGGCGTGGTGCACGCGCAGCGGCCCGAGGAGCACGCCTGCCCGGCGCCGCACGCGTTGCCGCAGGCGCCGCAGTTGGCGCGGTCGCTCGTCGTGTCGACGCACGCGCCGCCGCAGAGGGTCGTCGAGCCGGGGCAGCGGCAGGCGCCGCCCACGCAGAGCAGCGCCGCGGAGCACGCGTTGCCGCAGCGGCCGCAGTTCTCGGTGTCGCTCGACGTGTCGACGCAGCTCGTGCCGCAGAGCGAGGTGCCGCCGGGGCACACGCACGCGCCCGAGGCGCAGCGCTGGCCCGTGGGGCAGGCGTTGCCGCAGCGGCCGCAGTTGGAGGCGTCGCTCGACGTGTCGACGCACGAGAGCCCGCAGCGCGAGGTGGGCGGCGCGCAGACCACGGTGCACACGCCCGCGGAGCACACCTGGCCCGTCGGGCAGGCGTTGCCGCAGCGGCCGCAGTTGCCGGTGTCGGTCGCGGTGTCGGCGCAGCGGCCCGAGCACGACGTGGTGCCCGAGGGGCAGGCGCCGAACGTGACGCTGACGTTGTAGGCGCCCGCGCCGCTGCACGCGTCGAGGTAGAGCGCGTGCAGGCCGGGGCCCGCGGGCAGGGTCGACGACACGAGCGAGAGCAGGCCGCACGAGTCGTCGTTGCAGACGCTCACGCCGGGCGTGGCGCGCGCGGCGCTGCGCTGGTCGAGCTCGGAGTCGAAGCCCGTGGGGCCGCCGCAGGTGGTGGCGGTGAAGGGCGTCGCGGAGAAGCCCGGGCAGGTGACCCAGTAGTAGGTGTTCTCGGGGCCGCCCGAGCAGCAGGTGGAGTTGATCACCCCGGTGCCCGAGGTCATGCCGGTGAGCACCTGCGTGCCCGTCGGGCGGATCTGCGCGACCGGCCCGTTGCCCACGGGCAGGTGGTGGAAGTGGATCGTGGCCGCGCCCGACCCGCAGCCCGAGAGCACGAGGTAGTACGTGCCCGCCGCGAGGCGCGCCGCGATCATGCTCTGCAGGCCCGTCGTGCAGCCCATGCCGTTGTCGTCGTCGCACGCCTGCCCGCCCGCGAGGCCCGCGTCGGTGACGTTCGCGCCCGCGGCGTTCTGGATGAAGAGCGACGTGTCCCACGCGGCGCCGACGGTGTCGGCGTACACGATCTCGGGCGCGGTGAGCGTGAACGAGTAGAAGACGTCGTGCCCGCCGGTGCACCCGCACGAGCCCGAGGTGTCGTTGCGCGCCGAGGTGGTGTCGGTGCTGAGCGAGACCGCGGGCATCGAGAGGTCGATGCGCGTGGCGCCCGCACGCGTGTCGTTGGTGGGGCCGCCCGAGACGCAGGTGCCCGCCATGCAGCTCGCGCCCACGCCGCACGCGTTGCCGCAGAGGCCGCAGTTGGCGGTGTCGGTGCCGGTGTCGACGCAGCTCGACCCGCAGGCCGTCTGCCCCGTCGGGCACCCGCACGCGCCCGAGACGCAGCGCTGGCCCGAGGGGCACGCGTTGCCGCAGCGGCCGCAGTTCATCGCGTCGGTGTTGGTGTTCACGCACGTCGCGCCGCAGAGCGTGGCGCCGCCCGTGCACGCGCACGCGCCCGCCGAGCAGGTCTGGCCCGAGGGGCACGCGTGGCCGCAGCTCCCGCAGTTGGCGTTGTCGGTCGCCAGGTCGGCGCAGGTGCGCGCCCCGCCCGCGCCCACGCACGCGGTCGTGCCCATCGCGCAGCCCATGATGCACGCGCCCGCGGTGCAGGTCTGGCCCATCGGGCACACGTTGCCGCAGCGGCCGCAGTTGGTGCCGTCGCTCATGAGGTCGGTGCACACCGGGCCGCCGCCCGTGGTGCAGAGCGTCTGGCCGGTCATGCAGGTCGTCGTACAGCTCCCCGCCATGCAGACCTGGCCCGCGGCGCAGGCGTTGCCGCAGCGGCCGCAGTTCGTCGCGTCGTTGGAGAGCTGCACGCACGACGCGCCGCACATCGTGAAGGGCGCGGCGCAGCCCACGTCGCTCACCGGCACGTCGCTCACGGGCGCGTCGCTCACCGGCGCGTCGCTCACCGGCACGTCGCTCACCGGCACGTCGTCGATGGGCGTGTCGCTCGCGGGCATGTCGCTCGCGGGCGTGTCGCTCACGGGCGCGTCGTCCATGGGGCCGTCGCCCGCGGCGCCGTCGGCCGTGTCGTCCGTCGGGCCGTCGGCGGCGGCGTCGTCGGTCGAGCCGTCGGTCGAGCCGTCGGCCGCGGGTTGATCGGCCGCGGGCGTGTCTCCGGGCTCGGCGTCGTCGCCGACGTCCATCACGGTGTCGTCGGGCACGTCGCTCTCGGGGCCCGGGCCTGCGGGTGAGTTGCCGTCTGCGCACGCGACCGCGAGCGTCGCGATGCACAGGCCGGCCAGCCGTCTCCATCTCGTCATCGATGCTCCTCCTCGGCGCCGATGACGGCGCTTCTACGCGCAGAAAATCAAGCGACGTTTTTTGTCACGACCGCTCGCGCGGCAGGCCGTGACGGCGCACGAGCGCGCGCAGGTGCTTGCGGTCGATGCCCGACTCGCGCGAGGCGGCCGAGAGGTTGCCCTCGCAGCGCTCCATCAGCGCGCGCAGGTACTCGCGCTCGAAGCCCTCGACCACGCGACGGCGCGCCTCGGCCCACGGCAGGTCGGTGCGCACCGAGAGACCCTCCGCCGCGGGCTCGAACGAGAACCCCAGGCGCAGCCCGTGGAACCCACGGGCGTCGGGCGAGAGCGCGACGGCCCGGTCGATGACGTTGCGCAACTCTCGTACGTTGCCGGGCCACGCGTGCCCCATGAGCAGGTCGAGCCCAGGGCCCTCGACCGCGCCCGGCTCGACCCCGCGGCGCCGGAGGAGCTCGGCGACGAGCAGGGGGATGTCCTCGCGCCGCGCGCGCAGCGGCGGGAGCGTCACGCGCAGCACCGAGAGGCGGTAGTAGAGGTCGGGCCTGAAGCCCCCGGCGGCGACCTCGGACGACAGGTCGTGCCGCGAGGCGGCCACCACGCGCACGTCCACGGGGCGCTCCTGGTCCGAGCCCACGGGGCGCACGCGGCGCTCCTCGACCACGCGCAGGAGCCTCGCCTGCACCGCGGGCGAGACGCTCCCGAGCTCGTCGAGAAAGATGGTGCCGCCGTGGGCCCTCGCGAACGCGCCCGCGCGCTGCGCCGACGCGCCCGTGAACGCCCCGCGCACGTGCCCGAAGAGCTCGCTCTCGATCAGCGACTCGGGCAGCGACCCGCAGTCGACGGCCACGAAGGCGCCCCTGCGCCGCGGCCCCGCGTCGTGCAGGGCGCGCGCGACGAGCTCCTTGCCCGTGCCCGTCTCGCCCTCGACGAGCACGGTCACGTCGCCCTGCGCCGCGAGCTCGAGCACCGCGAACACCTCGCGCATCGCGAGGCTCTCGCCCACCAGCTCGCCGAAGCGCCGCGCGCGCGAGGGCGCGAGCTCGAGCCGCTGCGGCACCGGCTGCACCCGCACGAAGGTGCGACCGAGCTTGAGCGTCGCCCCCGCGGGCACGCGCGCCCGCGTGAGCGCCGAGCCCTCGTAGAGGGTGCCGTTGGTGCTCCCGAGGTCTTCGACGACGAAGCGCCCCTCCTCGACGCGCACCGAGAGGTGGCGCCGCGACACCCGCTCGTCGGTGAGCGCGAGGTCGCACGAGGGGTCGGTGCCGACCACCACGGGCGCGTCGTCGAGCGCCACCCCGCGGCCGCGGTCGGGCCCGTCGACCACGACCACCTGGCATTGCAGGCGCCGCGCGAGGCCGGGCAGTGACTCGGTGTGGATCGTGGCGGCCTGTGACATCGGCCGCGAGGTATAGCGCAGCCGCGCGGGCGCGGCGCGTCAGCGCGAGCGCGGCGGCGGGGCCTTGGGCGACTGGGTGGGGGCCGCGCGGGTGACCTCGACCTCGGTGCGCTTCGCCGTGTCCTTCACGGTCTCGGTGCGCTCCTCGACGTCCTTCTCGATCACCACCTCCTCGACGACGCGCGCGGTCTTGGTGACCACGGGCTCCTCGACGGTCTCCTTGAACTCCAGCGTGCCCTCGCGAAAGGCCTCGTCGCCGGGCGACACCGGCCGGTCGGCGGCGCGGCGCTCGACGTTGAGCCGCTCGTCGCGCAGCGTGACCTTCTCCTCGACGGGCCGCTCGACCACGCGGTTCGACACGCGCACGCCGCCGCGGTCGACCTCGCGCTTGCCCACGGCCACCTGCTCCTCGACCACGGGGATGGTCACCTGCCCCTTGCCCAGGTCGAGGTTGCGGTAGAGCGCACGTTCGCGCGCGGCCTCGTCGGCCGTGTACGCGGGCGCCGAGGTGTCGTAGCCGGTCCACCCGCGCTCGCGCCACCGCGCCGCGCGCTGGCTCACGTCGACCGCGTGGTGCCGGTCCATGATCTCCGACACGCGCGGCGCCAGGGCCTCGTCGGCGTACACGGTCACGAGCGTGCCGCCGCGACGCACGGCCTCGGCGTAGTGCTGCGCGTGCTCCTCGGGCACGCCCACGCCCGTGAGCGCGCCCACGAGCCCGCCCGTGGCCGCGCCGAGGCCCATGCCCGCGAGCGTGGTGGCGATGGGGCCCGCCGCGATCACCGGGCCGAGGCCCGGGATGGGCAGCACCGCGAGGCCCACGAGCAGCCCGCCGACGCCGCCGAGCACGGCGCCGATGCCCGCGCCCGCGAGCACCCCGTCGCCGCCGTCGTCGGTGGGGTCGGTGGTCATCGCGGCGTCGCCGCGGTGGGCCATGAGGCTGATGTGGTCGCGCGCGACGCCGGCCTGCACGAGCTCCTGCACGACGGCCTGCGCCTCGGCGGGCTCGTCGAAGAGTCCTACGATGGTCTTTGCCATGACGTTCCTCGCTCCTTCCCTGGGGTGACGTCCCCTCTTCGCGGCGCCGCCTCGGGCGCGGCATGGTCGGGGCCGTGGGTCAGCTCTTGTCGCCGCGCGCGCCGGGCGCTGGCTCGCCGCGCTCGACGACGACCTCCTCGCGGCGCAGCGTGACGCGCTGCGGTTCGGCGGCCTGCTGCTCGCGGCGCACCGTGACGCGCAGCTCCTCGGTCAGCATGAGGCGCTTCTCGACGACGAGCACCTCTTCGAGCACGGGCACGACGAGCGTGTCGCCCTCCTGGCGCGTGGCGACGGGCCCGTCGACCACGCGGTGCACCGGCACCCGCTCGACCTGCACGATCTCGCGGGTGATCGTGGGCGCGACCACCTCCTCGCGCTCGTGCACGACCTTGCGGAGGCGCACGGTGCCCGTCTCGACCACGCGGCGCGCGACGCGCACCTCCTCGGCGACGACGGGCACCACCACGCGGTCGCCCTCGACGTGCGCGCGCTCGAAGGGCAACGCGTAGCTGCCGTCGGGCTGCGGCACGAGCTCGCTCACGGGGAGCCACACGCGCGCGCCGCCGTCGACCCGCACGAGCGCGTGCGCCCCGTCGCCCGCGTCGGGCTGCCACGCCTCGATGACGCCGCGCGCGCCGTCCTTCAAGAACACCACCTCGGAGGAGCTACGCTTCTGCACCGCCGCACCTCACCTTCACGCCCGCCGCAGCAGGAGGAACATCGCGAGCGCGAGCGCCGTGAGCGTGACGGCGGCGACGAGGGCCGCGATCTTCGCGCGCCGCCCGTCGGGCCGCTCGTACACGCCCGCACCGCGCGGGAGCCCGGCCAGGTCGTGGTCGACGTGCGCTGCGGATTCGCTCTCGGCCATGTCGTCGCTCCTTGCCGGCCGCGGCGCGGCCGCGTGGGAGGTTGCAGCGCGCGGGCCAATCGTGCGCCGCGGCGCGCGGCGTCAGCGGGCCGCGCGTCGAAGGCATTTGCGCCACACGCTGTGGCGCGGCCGTACGCGCGTCACCGCGCCTTCGGGCCCGACGGCTTGCCCTTGCCCTCGGCCTTCGAAGGGCCGTCGTCGTACGCGGCCTGCGCCTCGCGAACGAGCTTCTCGGCCGACGAGGGGCCCTGCCAGCCCTCGACCTTCGCGCCCTTCTCCTGAAAGAACACCGCCGAGAGAAAGAACTGCTCGAGCTCCTCGCGCACGCGCTCGGGCAGGTCGCGCGCGTCGTCGAGCCGGGGCTCGTCGACGGGCACGGCGATGATCCGGTCGTTGCGCTCGCGCCGCTTGCCGTCGCCCGTCTGCGTGAGCCTCACCACCCCGACGGGGCGACACGGGATCACCACGCCCGGCCACGTGCGCGCGTCGTGATAGATCATCACGTCGAGGGGGTCGCCGTCGTCGGCCCGCGTGCTCGGGAAGAAGCCCCAGTCGTACGGGTAGTGGACCCCCAGCACGAGCGGCCTCGAGAACACGAAGACGCCGTCGGCGGGCTCGTACTTGAGCTTCACGCGCGCGCCGCGGGGCACCTCGACGACGGCGCGCAGGTGGCCGTCCTTGTCACGTGTGGGCAGGTTGCTCAGGTCGGGCATCGCTCGCCTCCTCAACGCTTCTCCTCGCCGGCCGCGGCCTCGCGCTCCTCGCGGTGCCGGCGCCGGTGGATGACCTGCATGCAGAGCACCGCCGCGGCCGCGCCCGCCGCGGGCCCGACGACGTAGACCCACGCGCCCGAGAGGTCGCCCGACACGAGCGCGGGGCCGAGCGAGCGCGCGGGGTTCATCGACGCGCCGCTCACGGGGCGCGCGAACAGGCCGCAGAGGGCCACCGTGCCGCCGCACGCGAGCGCCGCGTCGCCGCCGAGCACCCGGTGGCGCGTCGCGGTGCCGAGCACCACCGAAACGAGCAGCATCGTGAGGAGCGCTTCGAAGACGACGGCGCGCCCGAGGCCCATGCGCGGCAGCGTCGCGCCGAGGTGCTCCACGTCGCCGAACGCGGCCCTCAGGAGCAGCGCCGCGAGCGCGGCGCCCGCGAGCTGCGCGCCCCAGTAGAGCGGCACGCGCGCCCAGGGGAACACCCGCCGCAGCGCGAAGGCCAGCGTCACCGCGGGGTTGAGGTGCGCGCCCGACACGTCGCCCACGGCGTGGATCATCGCCAGCACGAGGAGCCCCGTCGCGATCGACCGCGCCGCGGGCGTCACCTCGCCGTGCGAGAGCGCCGCGATCACCGCGCCGCCCGCGTCGACCAGCACCAGGAAGAACGTCGCCACCACCTCCGCGAACAGGCGCCGCGGGAGCGCGCCGTCGCGCGCCGCGGGGCCCGCGTGGAGGTCCGGGGACTCTCCCATCGCGCGCCCCCTACGCGCCTCGGCGCGCCGCCACGCGCGCGAGGGCGGCCTCGGTGGTGAACGCGCGCGGGTCGAGGCCGGGCCTCACCTCGCTCCAGTCGAGCGGCACCGACACCGTGGCGCCGGGGCGCGCGCGCACCGACCAGGCGCTCGCCACGGTCTTTCCGCGCGCGTTCTGCAGGTGGTCGACGTAGACCGCGCCCGCGGGGCGCTTCGCGAGCGAGCGCTCGAGCGTGGCGACGCCCGGCGCGCCGTAGGCCACCACGCGCGCGATGCGCTCGGCGAGCGCCGCGGCGGCCCTCCAGGTCGACTTCGGGGCGAGCGGCACCACCACGTGCATGCCCGTCGCGCCCGAGGTCTTGGGGAGGCCCTCGAGCCCCGACGCCGCGAGGGCGTCGCGCACGCGCAGGGCCACGTCGACCACGCGGTCGTACGAAGCTCCGTCGCCGGGGTCGAGGTCGAGCACCACGTAGTCGGGCGCCGAGAGCGACGCCACGCGCGCGTGCCACGGGTGCGCCTCGATGGCGCCGAGCTGCACGGTGTAGAGCAGCGTCACGAGGTCGCCGCCGACGAGCCTCGGGCGCACGCTGCCGTCCTCGAGGCGCACCCGCGCCGTGCGCACCGGCGCGGGCCAGTTGCGCGGCTCGTGCTGGTAGAACCCCGCGCCCCCGACGCCCCGCGGAAAGCGCCGCAGCGCCAGCGGGCGATCCTTGAGGAGCGGCAGCAGCGCGGGCGCGACGCGCGCGTAGTAGCGCATCAGCCCGCCCTTGGTGAGCCCCGCCTCGGGCGCGATCACCCGTCCGAGGCTCGTGACCGCGAGCGTCGCGCCGCCCTCGAACGTGAGCTCTCCGTCGCCGCCGTCGCGCTCGACGCGCGAGAGCTGCTCGACGAGGTCCTCGCGCGCGGCCTCGGGGTGCGCGATGGCCTCCATCGAGCGCCCGGTGACCACCGAGGTGGTCTCGTCGGCCGTGACGTCCGAGCCCGGCCGCGCGTGCTCGTCGGTGCGCTTGAAGAGGATCCATTTCGGCTTCTCGGAGCCGCGCGCGGGGGCCATGCGCTTGAGCGTGTACGCGCCGCGCAGGCGCTCGCCGCGCAGGGTGAAATCGATCTGCCCCTCGCGGTAGCCCGCGGCCAGGTCCGTGGGCCGTCCGCGCGAGGTGGGCACGAGCTCGCCGCGGTCCCAGATCATCACGGCGCCGCCGCCGTACTCGCCCTCGGGGATCGTGCCTTCGAAGCGGTTGTACTCGACCGGGTGGTCCTCCACTTCGACGGCGAGCCGCTTCTCCGCGGGGTCGAGGCTCGGCCCCCTGGGCACCGCCCAGCTCTTCATCACCCCGCCGATCTCGAGCCGAAAATCGTAGTGCAGGTGACTCGCGGCGTGCTTCTGCACCACGAAGCTCGCTCGCTTGCGCGCGCTGCGGGTGCCTCGGGGCTCGCCCTCGGGCTCCGAGGTCTTCGAAAAATCTCGCTTGGCCCGGTACTCGCTGAGCTTTCGTGCCACGGAGCACCTCCTGCGATCCGTGCGCAGCAAGGTCGGGGCCGCCGCTACCGCGCTCCGCGAAGAAAGTCGGCGACGCGGCGCGCCGTCTCGCGGGGCTGCTCGAGCGTGAGCGCGTGGCCCGCGCCCGCGATCACCTCCATGCGCGCGCCCGCGATACCCGCCGCGAGCGTGTGGGGGGGCTCCTCACCCACGAGCGCGTCGCGGTCGCCCGCGAGCACCAGCGTGGGCGCGGTGATGCGCGGCAGCGCCTCGCGCGCGTCGTGTCGCAGCGCGGCGGCGGCGCGCTTCACGATCTCGGCGCGGCGGTCGGGCTCCGGCGCGGCGGCCTCGTCGATGGCCTCGACGCGCGCGGGGTCGCGCTCGCGCACGTCGGGCGAGAGCAGCGAGTCGGTGAGCCGCCGCACGACCTCGCCCTCGGGCGAGAGCACCGCGGCGGCCATGGTCGCGCCGCTGGCCACGCCCGAGGGCGTGAGCGAGAGGCCCACGGGCCCCGCCGACGCGAGGCAGAGGCGCTCCACGCGCTCGGGCGCGTCGGCCGCGAGCCACGTCGCCACCATGGCGCCGAGCGAGATGCCGAACACGTGCGCGCGCGGCACCCCGAGCGCGTCGAGCACGTCCACGGCGTCGCGGGCCATGTCGCGCGTGGTCACGTCGAGCGGCGCGTCGCTCGACGCGCCCACGCCGCGCGGGTCGAACGCGATCACGCGGCGCTCCATTGCGAGCGCGTCACGAAACTCGCCCCACAGCGCCATCGAGCCCGCGAGCGGGCGTACGAGCAGCACGGGCGTACCGGCGTTCATCGCGCCGCGCACCTCGAAGGCGACGCGGCCGCCGTCGCGCAGCGTGACGAAACCCGAGGGGTCGCCGTCGGCGTCGAGCGAGGCCTCGGCGACGGCGGCGGTCGTCGCGGGTCGCGATGCGGGCTCCACCATGCGCACATGGGGCCGGGCGGTGCCCCGGCGCAAGCGGGGCTCTCGTCGCGCTCCCCTCGGGTCACGCGGGGCGTTGGCGGCACCAGCGGTTGTAGGCGCCGAGCCGCTGGTCGAGGGCCCCTACATCGATCCCGAGCTGAGCGAGCGAGCGGTCGAAGCTGTAGTGCGTGCGCACGCGGTCGGCGTGGGTGAGCGGCAGCTCGGGCGGGAGCGCCTCGAGGTCGAGGCACTCGCGGTAGACGCGACGCAGCGTCCCTTCGAGGTCGCGCACGTAGTCGTCGAAGCGGATGACGGTGCGGCGCGCTCCGCCGGCGCGCTGGTAGAACTCCAGCTCGGCGTCGCAGTAGTCGACCTCGACGCGGAGCACGTACCGCACGAGCCAGGGCCAGGGGAGGTGCTCGATCACCGGGTCGATGATCGGGCACCGGTGGTAGTTGACCACGCTCTGGAGCCGCTTCGACGGGGGGCGCACGACCGCGAGGAAGCGCGCGTCGGGGTAGCGCCGCTCGAGCGCCGGACCGACGCCCAGGAAGTGCCCCTTGATCATCAGCCGCTTCGACGAGGGGTCGGCCCCGCGCGCCGCGTGGAGGAGCGTCTTGCGCCCGACCGCGTCGAGGAAGTCGACGAAGTCACCCTCCCACGTCGGTCGTATCGAGGGGGCGAAGACCGCGGGGTTGAACTCCTCGCACATCACCCGCGGCCCGAGGCCGATCAAGATGTCGCCGAGGTGATAGCCCGCGAAGAAGACCATCTCGAAGGTGTCGGTGCGAAAGGGGTCCATCTCGTGCCGCTGCAGGTACGGCCTCGGCAGCGAGTCGAGGAAGGCCCGCCGGGCGCGCTCGACGCTGACGAGCCGCCCGAGGGTGACGGGCATGAGCTTCCAGAGCCAGAGGAAGGGCACCGCCGCCATCGCGACGGTCGGCACGCAGATGCGCGGGTCGTCTTCGAGGTAGTGGGCGAGCTGGGTGCTGCCGCTGCGGGCCGCGCTGAGCTCGAAGAGCGGCTCGACGACGCGCACCCGGCCGAGCGCGCGGCCGTAGAGCAGCGCGTCGACCCACCAGGCGACGGCCCACACCGGCGCCAGGCACCATCGCTGAAGCACCCTCAGCGCGAGGCACGCCTTCACCCAGGCCGGGAGCGGGGGCGAGACCGGCTCGGTGAAGATCAGCCCGAGGCAGCGCAGGTAGCGCGCCCCCGCGGGCGCGCACGGCGGCCGCTCGGTGAACAGCCGCGCGACGAGGTAGAGGGCCGCGAAGGGCAGCGCGGCCGAGAGGAGCAGCGCGAGGACGAGCGCCCGCTTGCCGAGCTCGAGCGCGATGGCGCCGGCGCTCCACGCGCGCTTGACCGGCTCGCCGGGCAGGTAGTCGGGGATGGGCTCCCCGTCACGGTGGGCCTCGAACTGCTCGTCGGTCGATGATGGGCTCAACGGTCGCCTCCCGCGGATGGATCATCTCCGCGGGAGGGAGCATCCACGCACACGGGCGGCCGTGACGTGTCTGTTGTCGGGCACGCGGTGGCCGCTTCTGGCCACGGCGCGGCGGCCCGCTCGCGGCCCTCACTCCGCCGGCAGGCGGCTGAGCTCGGTGAACACCTGGTCGGCGTCCCTCATGGCCGGCTCGACGGTGTCGCCGTCGCGCACGCGGCGCAGGCCCTCGATGAGAACGTGCTCGCCCTCGTGGAGGCCGCTCAGCACGACGTACCGATGCGGGAGCTCCTCGCCGATGGTGATCTCGCGCGCGTGCACGACGTGGTCGTGCCCGACGACGAACACGAACACCTTGTCGAGCACGGTGTAGGTCGCCTTCTGCGGGATGATCAGCGCGCCGGGCAGCACCGACGACATGAGGATCTCGCCCGTCTCGCCGTGGCGCAGCAGGCGCTCGGGGTTGGGGAAGCCCGCGCGAAAGGCGATGGTGCCCGTCTCGTTGTTGAAGTCCGCCTCGATCGTCTGGATCGTGCCGGGGTGAGGGAAGAGCTCGTTGTTCGCCATGCGCAGGCGCACCGTCACCGGCTCGCCCGTCGTGTGCGTGCGGCGGTACTCGAGGTACTCGCGCTCGCTCACGTTGAAGTACACCCACATCTGGCTGTTGTCGGCCAGCACGGTGAGCAGGTCGCCCTCCTCGAGCAGGCTCCCGCGGCGCGCCATCAGGCGCCCGACGATGCCGTCGAAGGGCGCCTCGAGCCGCGAGAAGCGCAGGTGCGCCTCGGCGAGCTGCCGCTGCGCGTTGGCCTTGTTCAGGTTCGCCTGGGCGAGCGCGAGCTCGTTCGGCGACACGACGTTCCCCTCGCGCAGCATGCGCGTGTTGCGAAACTCCACCTCGGCGTACTGGGCCTCGGCGGCGCTGCGCGCGACCTCGGCCTGGTAGAGCACCGGGGTGATCTGAAAGAGCGCCTGGCCCCGCCGCACGGTCTGGCCCTCGTCGACGAGCACGTCGCGCAGGTAGCCGCGCTCGAGCGCGCGGACCTCGATGTGCTGGATCGCGCGGATCTGACACACGTACGCGCGCGTGATCTCGGTGTCTCTCTTGACCGCCGTGGTCACCTCGAAGCGCGGGCGCTCCTCGGCGTGAGGGTGCGGGTGATGGCAACCGACCACGGCCCACGCGGCGAGCGCCGCGACGGCGAACCAACGATGTGCGAGACTCTTCATTGCGCCGCTCCTGCCGCCGCGGTCGGTGCCCTCTGGGGGCGCGGCCCCGCCTGACGCCAGCCTCCCCCGAGGGCCTGATAGAGCGTCACCGTGGCCGTGAGCTGCCGCTGCCGGGTCTCGATCAGGTCCATCTGCGCCTCCAGCGAGTCGCGGCGCGTCGTCAGCACCTCGAGGTAGTCTGCGCGCGCGGAGTTGAA
>JBDHVF010000125.1:0-13823 GCA_039809605.1 Polyangiales bacterium
CCGCGACGCGCAGGAGGCCGCGCGCCGCAACCCCGGTCGCGGTCGGCCCCTGCTGCGCCTCGCGCAGCTCTTCGTGCGCAAGGCCCGCGAGTCGTCGGACCCGGGCTTCTACCAGCAGGCCGACGACGCCGTGGCGCGCGCGCTGCGCATCGACCCGAACGACCTCGCGGCGCTCCAGGTCCGCGGGGTGGTGCTCATGCAGGATCACCGCTTTCGCGAGGCGAAGGAGCTCGCCGAGCGGGCCATCGCGCGCGACCCCGAGCAGGCGATCTTCTACGGCCTGCTCGGCGACGCGGAGATGGAGGTCGGCCGCTACGCGCAGGCCGAGGCCGCGTACCAGCGCATGATCGACCTGCGGCCGAACCTCGCGTCGTACAGCCGCGGGTCGTGGATGCGCTGGCTGCTCGGCGACCCCGACGGCGCGATCGAGCTCGGGCGGCACGCCGTCGAGGCCGGCTCGCCGCGCGTGCCCGAGGAGCTGGCGTGGACGATCGTACAGCTCGGCAACCTCTACCTCGCGACGGGCGACCTCGCGCAGGCGCTCGTGAACTACGAGGCCGCGCTGCGCGCCTTCCCGAGCTACCCCCCGGCGCTCGACGCGCGGGGGCAGGTGAAGCGCCTGCGCGGCGACCTCGCGGCCGCCGTCGCCGACGCGGCCGCCGCGGCCGAGGGCGCGACGACGACCGAGCACCTGATCCACCTCGGCGAGGCCCAGGAGGACGCGGGCCGCCGCGCCGAGGCCGACGCGACCTACGCGCGCGCCGAGCGGGCGGGGCGGCGGTCGGACCCGCGCGCGCTCGCGCTCTTCTACGCCAACCACGATCGCGAGCACGAGGCGGCCGTGTCGCTCGCGCGCCGCGAGGCCGAGGCGCGACCCGACGACATCTACGCCCAGGACGTGCTCGCGTGGGCGCTCCACCGCGCGGGCCGCCGCGACGAGGCCGCGGCGATGATCGACCGCGCGCGGCGCCTCGGCACGCGCGAGGCGCGCTTCGCCTTCCACGCGGGCATGATCGCGCTCGCGTCGGGGCACCGCGAGGCGGCCGTGACGCTGCTGCGCGAGGCGCTCGAGATGAACGCGCACTTCGACGTGCACGGCGTCGAAGAGGCGCGCCGCGCGCTCGCCACGCTCGACGCGGGCGTCGCCGAGGTGCGCGTCGCGGGCCGGTGATCGGGGGGTCGAGGGGGAGGAGGGAGGAGCCGACGAGGGGGGGCGCGCGGCTCAGGGGCCGGCGGTGACGAGGAAGATCTGCCCGTTGCCGCCGGCGCTCTCGTCGGCGACGGCCCACGCGTTCATGGTGCGGGCGCGGTGCAGTCCGAGGGGCGTCTGCATGCCGGCCGAGAGCGACGCGGGCGCGGCGGGCCGCCCGTCGGCGCCCGAGAAGGTGAGCAGCCCGTCGCCCACGTCGGGGTCGGCGCCCGAGAAGAGCGCGCTGCGGCTGTCGGTCGCGAACGCGAGGCCCGCGGGGTAGTTGGCGACGAGGTTGCCCGCGAAGTCGGTGACGCTCGACGCGCCGACGGTGACGGCGGTGGCCGAGCGCGCGCCGCCGCGGCGGGTGTCGTGCACGATGATGTTGCCCATGGGCCCCTGCGAGACGCCCGAGGGGTCGACGAGGTTGTTGGTGAGCACCATCGCGGCGCCGCCCGCGCGCGGCACGCGGAAGAGGGCGCGCTGCTGGCCCATGTCGTTGCGCTGCTGGCCCGCGATGAGCAGGTCGTTGCCGTCGGTGCTGATGGTGATCGACGCGGGCTGCACGAGCTCGGTGCCGACGTTGAGCACCGCGGGCGTGCCGCCCGAGGCGGGGAGCGAGAAGATCGCGCCGAGACCCGGGTCCATGCCGCGGTCGGCCGACTGGTCGGCGACGTAGAGGGTGTTGTCGTCGTTCGAGAGCGTGATGCCCACGGGGAACTCGAGCCCGTTGCTCATCGCGACGACGGTGGGCGTGGCGGGCGGCGCCCCCGCGGCGGGGATCGTCGCGCGGAACACCGCGGGCTCGCCCGTCGGGGTGAAGGCCGTGAAGAAGACCGCGGTGCCCATCGAGTTCGGGATCGCGTCGAGGGGCCGCGAGCAGGCGGTGCCACAGTTGACGATCACCCGCGTGCTCATCGAGGGCATGGAGCCGTCGGCGGGCACGTCGGCCGGCGCGTCGGGCTGCGCGTCGGCGGGGGGCGCGTCGGGCTGCGCGTCGACGGGCGGCGAGTCGGGTGGCGTCGGGACGTCGCCGCCGTCGGCGGGCGTGACCATGTCGGTCGTGGGCGTGTCGACGGCCGCGTCGGCGGGCGGGGGATTGTTGTTGTCGCTGCCGCTGCAGGCCGCGAGGCCCGCCGCGAGGGTTCCCGCGACGAACCATTGCCACCGCGGTGAGGGCGGGCTGTTCCCGGTGATCATTCCACTGCCTCCTGTGGGTCCGCTGGGCAGAGGCACGGTCCCCGAGGTGCTCCCCGAAGACGCAGGCGCTCCGCCATGTGCGGCCTGTACGTCTTCGCGCCCGGTGCCGGATTTGGCGTGACCGACGGGGCGCACGCGAAGACGACGAGAACTGTTGCAAACGCAGGCAGATGGAGTAATCAACCGCCCGCCACTGCGCGAGGAACCATCTCGCTGGGCACGATCCCCCGATCGTCCCCATCGTCTAGAGGCCCAGGACCGCGGCTTTTCACGTCGCTAACGAGGGTTCGAATCCCTCTGGGGACGCTAGCAATCCTCTCGGCGGTACGCAGACCGCACCGTCGATTCGCCAGCGTCGCTTTCCGGTCCCAGCGAGAACCTCCCGCGCACGCCACCTTCCTGCACCGCGTATCGCCGACAGCACCTCCCGTGCTCCGGCGGTATCGCGGTGGAGGAGGGCGTGCAGGTCGCGCGCGATCGTCAACGCCCCGTCCCGTACGGTCGCCCACGACGCGAGCGCCGCGGCCTTCGTCGGCAGCGCCGCGGCCTCCGCGCGGAGCGCGGCGATTCGCTGCTCACGGCGCCGTAGCTCCACGATCAGCGCCGGGACGTCGTCGGCCAGCGCCACGGCCGCCTCGAGCCGGTCGCGCTCGCGCTCGACGGCGGCCAGCTCGCCGGCGATGCGCTCGGCGGCGTCGTCGGCGCCCCCGCGCCCCGTCTCCTGCTCGTAGAGCGCGCGCAGCTCCTCGAGCGCCGCCGCCATCACGGGCTCGTCCAGGCGGGCGGCGAGCTCGGCGACGATCGCGTCGTCGACCTCTGACGCGGGCCGTCGCAGCGACACCGGGCACACCTTCGAGCCGCGGTCGCGATGCCAGGCGCAGCCGTACGCCGCGACGCTTCGGCCGTTGCCCGAGCGCGTGGCGAGCGTCGCCCACGGGCCGCCGCACACGTCGCACACCACGTGGCCGATCGCGAGGTGGCGCGCCGGCGCTTTGCGCGGGGTGGCGTCGCCGCGACGCCCCGTGTCGTGCGCCCGCACGCGCTCCCACTGCTCGCGCGAGACGATCGCCGGGCACTCGTAGCGCACGCGCTCGGCCTCGGGGCGCTCGGTTTCGACGCGCGTGCCGCCCCGGTAGGTGCTCGACCGCTGCCCCCACGTGGCGACGCCTGCGTACCGCTCGCGGTGCAGAATCTCGTGCACGGCCGACGGCGACCACGTGCCCGTGCCGCGACGGCCCGCCGTGGGGGAGGGGACGCTTCGGCGGTTCAGGTCGATCGCCAACGACCGCTCGGTCTCGCCCGCGGCGCGCCGCTCGTAGAGCTCGCGCACGATCGCGGCCTGTGCGTCGTCGATCTCGTAGCGCACGCCGTCGGGCGTGCGGACGTTGCGGTAGCCGTAGACCACGCCCCCGGTGACGTAGCCCTTCGAGGCGAGCAGCCGGTGGCGCTCCGTGACGCGGGCGCGCGTCGCGCGCACCTCGAGCTCGCGGCCGAACGCGAGCGCCGTCGCGAGGAACTTCGCCATCGGGTCGTCGATCTCGACGCGCTGCCCGGTCGAGTAGCACCACACCGACACGCCGCGCTCATGGAGCTTCTCGACGAGCAACGGCACGCGCAGCATGTCGCGCCCGAGCCGGTCGAGGTCGCGCACGATCACGGCGTCGAAGCCCGTCGCGGCGAGCAGCGCGTTGAGCCCGCGGCGCTCGGTGAACTCCGAGCCGCTCACCCCGTCGTCGACGAACGTTTGCACGACGGGCCAGCCGCGCGACGCGGCAAACGCCTGCGCGAGCTCGGTCTGCGTCGCGATTGAAGCCTGCTGGTGCTCCTCGGTGCTGCGTCGTGCGTAGATGGCGGCGCGCATCGGTCATTCCCCCTGTGGTGATGCCGCCGCCTCTGTCTCGTCGGGCGCCGCGGGCCGCCACACGCCCTCTGCGATGAGCTGCGCACGCATCATGCGCGCGAGAATCTTCGCCAGATGTCGGTCGGCCGGCGTGAGTCCGCGCACGCCGCCGTCGTTGTCATTCGCGGCGCAAGCGCCGAGACCGACGCTGCTCTCGTCGCGACCGCGCGTTGCGGCGGCGCAAGCGTCGGGGCGTCGACGCGCGGGAGACGGTGTGTGCAATCGCATGGAGCTCCTGGCTAGTCTGTCCGTTGCCATCGTCAAGGAATCTCTCGCGTCTGCGCGTCACGCGCTCTCTGCGACCTCGAACGCGGCGAGTCGCGGCAGCGCTTCGACCGCCGCTCGGTAGAAGTCGACGTCGAGCTCGAGGCCGACGGCGTCGTAGCCGACCGCCTGCGCCGCCGCGACGATGGCGCCGCTCCCCGCGAACGGGTCGACGACGAGCCCGCTCGCGAGCGGCAGCGACGCGCGCACGACGGCCCGACAGAACGCTTGCGGCTTCGGCGACGGGTGCCCCGCCACGGCGCGCTCGCGTCGCGACGCGGGCGCCGACGCGATCACGTCCTCGAACGGGCGTCCGTCTGCGCGTCGACGCAGCGCGCCCGTGCCCCACGTGCGCAGGCACGCCGCGACGGTGCCCTCGAGCGGCACGCGGTAGACGAGCCAGGGCTCCCACACGCCGCGCGCCATCGCGCACACGTCGGGGAACTCTCGCTCGGCGCCCTTCGGGCGGTCGCCGCCGCGCAACGTCCGCACGACCCGCACGACCGCGCCGCGACGCTCGAAGCCGGCGCCGGCCATCGCGCCGTCGACGAGGTGCGCGAGCAGCGGCGTCGAGGCGACGATCGCGTGCGCGCCGGGCGTGAGCGCGTGCATCGCGGCGCACGCGAAGCGCCCGAAGAACGCCCGCGCCGCCTCGAGTTCGCGCGGCGTGAGGTCGGTGAAGCGCGGCAGCGGCGCGCGCTTCGCGCCGTCGAACGCGGGGGCCTGACGCCACGAGCCGCCGGTGCCGTCGCGCATCTTCCTCATGTGCTCGGCGTCGAAGTCGCGCACGGTGAAAGGCGGGTCGGTCACGATCGCTTGCACGGAGCGAGGCGCGCGCGCGTTGAGCCACGCGATGCCGTCGCCGAGCATGAGCTCCGCGGTCACGCCGCACCTCGCAGCGCGCCGAGCTTCGGGTACGGGAGCGACGCGGGCATCGCGCGCCGGGCCCCGCGGTCGAGCGCGAACACGTACTTGTGATTGCCGGGGTGTCGCACGCGCCGCGTGACGCGCGCGAGCGCGTCGGCGAGCCACGCTTCGACGTCGCCCTCGAGCGGCCGGGCGCCGGCCGCCACGAGCCGCTCGACGGCCGGGCGCCAGCCGCGGTCGCGCGCGCGGATCTTCGCGAGCGAGCGCCGCGGGAACACCGTGCCGTCGGGCATCAGGTGCACCGTGTCGGCGTGCGCACGCCCGAGGTACACCGCGTTCGACGCCTGGTAGATCGTGCCGACGTGGCCGCCGAAGACGGTGTGCCCGTCGGCCGTCTTGCGCGCCATCGGGTCGCTGAACGACACGACGCCTGCGAAGCCCTCGCGACCGAGCGACGCGAGACAGCGCGCGAGAAACCACGTCTCGGCGTTCGCGCGGACCTCATCGAGCAGCACGAACCGCCCGAGCTCGAGGCCCGTCGACGCAGGCCCCGGCAGCGGGCGCAACACCTCGGGGCGCACCGGGACGGAGAACACCGCGACGCCCACCAGACGCCCCGCGCGCTCGTAGAGGCCGAAGCGCCGGCGCGCGGCGGGGTAGCTCCCGCTGTAGTGGTGGCGCTCGACGAACGCGCGCGCCGTGGTGTCGTCGGCGATCGTCGCGACCTCGTGCGCGCGCGGGTCGAAAGGCTCGTCCGCGGGGCGGTACGAGTCGCGGCGGTCGCGCCACCGCTGGCACACCGCGGCGCTCACGTCGACGCCTCGACGCGGCCCGTCACAGGTGCACCGCCGTCAGCAAGGGGAACCTCTCGTGCCCGAGCAGCTCCACGCGCACGTACGTCGGCACGATCACCTCGTCGGCCTCGAGACCGTCGAGCGGGGCGCGCGATGCGTCGACGCCATCCGGGGCGACGTCGATGTCGGGCGAGTAGTGCGGCACGAGCGCGCGCACGCACTCTTTGAGCGACGCGCCGCGGGCGACGCAGTCGGCGAGGCGAGCGGCGCACTCCTGCGCGGTGAAGGGCGCCGACCACGCGGGCCCGCCGTTCACGCGAACGCACATGGCGCCAGCGGTGGACTGGAACACGTCGAGCGGGCGCGCGCTCACAGGGGCGGCCTCTCGGCGTCGGCGAGCTCCTCGGCGCTCGGCTCGGCGTTGTCGTTGGCGGGCTCGGCGCCCACGAGCACCGCCGCGACGGGCGCCAGTTCGTCGCGGCGCCCGGTCATGCGTGCGAGCGTGACGAGCGCCCCGCGGTCGAGCTTCTGCGACGGCGCGGCGTCGCCGAGCTCCTCGGCGTGCGCGTGGCAGAGGAGCACCTTGCCTCCGAACTGCGGGGCCACGTCGACGCTCACCTCCGCGAGCAGACCGCACAGACGGTGCCCGTCGCCGGTGTCGATGAGCGCCTCGCAGCCGGGCAGTCGCATCAACAGCGCGCCGCTCACGACACGGCCTCCGCGCGCGCGGGCTTGAAGCCGTCGGGGTAGCGGGCGACGAGCTTCGCGACGTTGTGCGCGGCGGCCTCGTCGAGCGTCACGCCGGCGCGGTTCGCGCTCTCCTCGCAGAGCGCCAGCGCGCGCCCGAGCTCGCGCACGATCGCCTCGCGGTGCGTCGGCCCCGTCGGGTCACGCCCCCGACCGTCGAGCCCCTGGCCGTGGTGCAGCGCCTTCTTCACGCGGTCTGCGATCGCGCCGGCCGTCGCCATGAGGTGCACGGCGGGGGCGTCGAGCTCGTCGTCCTCGACGTCGACGTCGACCTTGGCGAACGCCGCGAACGTCTCCGCGCCACGCGCCACGTCGACGAGCGACACGCCGAGACACTCGGCGAAAAGCGCGACGTACCAGAGGCAGTCGCCCGCCTCGGCGACGACGCCGTCGGGCCCGGTGCCGTCGCCGCGGTGGAGCGCGCGGAACAGCTCGGCGGCCTCGCCTGCGAGCCCGAGCGCCGCGGTGTCGAGGTACTTCGCGAGCCGCGCGGGGTCGCGGTGGATCTCGCCCGTCAGGACGGCGGGCATGGTGCGGCGAGCGTCGCGCGCGTATTCGGCGACGGAACACAGAACGGGGCGGGTCACTTCGAGCTCTCCTTCGTGAGCGTGTCGGCGTCGTCGGCGGGCGCGTCGGGGCAGCCGCCGAGCTCGTGCTCGAGTAGAAAGAACAGGCACGTCGCGGCGTGCGCGAGGTGCGGCAGGCCGCTCTCGGCGTCGAGCCGCTCGCCCATGCGCCACGCGACGAGGTGGCGCAGCGCGGCGGCGAAGTAGCGCCGGCGCAAGCGCGGCACGCGGCGCCAGTTCTCGTCGTCATACTTGCGCGCGCCGAACGTGAGCACGTCGACGACGGCGCCCGCGGCGCGCAGCGGGAGCAGATCCCAACGCGCCTTGCCGCCGTCGTGCTTCACGCCCGCGGCGGCGACGTCGGCGCTCATCACGCAACCTCCGCGAGCGCGTCGAGCGCGGCGCCGAGCGTCGCGCACCAGCGCACGTCGGGCAGATCGACCATGAGCGTCAGGGCGAGCCGGTCGCCGACGACCACGATCCGGTGGCCCCACGACCACGCGAGCGCGAGCTCCACGAGCGCGCCGCGCAGCGCGGCGGGGTCCGCGCCGACGACGCGCGACGCGAGCACCACGACGGTGTCGGCGTCGCGCAGATCATCGACGTTGCGACGGCAGATGCCCCCGCGGACGTCGGGCAGGTTCTCGTGCGCGGCGGGCGGCGGGTTCCGGTGCCAGTTCGACACGACGAGGTGCCCGGCCTCGGCGAGCTCGGCGGCGGCGAGCGCGGCGCCGTGCGCGTTCGCAAACGACGTCGCGACGTACACGCGGCGCGGCGTGCGGGGCGCGGCGAGCACGGCGCCAGGCACGTGCGGGACGTTCGCGAGCGCCTCCGCGACGAGCCGGTCGACCATGCGGTCGAGCCGGTCGCGGTCGTCGCCGCCGGGCGGCGGGAGCATCACGGCGCGGGGCGCGATCACGTCGAGCGTCATCGCCACCCCCGCGCGCGCGGCGCGAACGCGTCGCCGAGCGTTGTCTCGAACCGCTCGAGGGCCGTCGCGGTCGCGACCACGTCGCGCGCGCAGTACGCGGCGACCTGCGCGACGCGGCCATCGCGGTAGGCTTCGGAGACCTGCGCGCCGCTCATGCCGCCGCCCTTGGGCGACTCGATGCTCGAGACGCGACACACCACGTCGAGCGACTCGGGCGAGCCGGCGCCGTAGCCCGTGAGCAGGTCCGCGACGTCCGCGTGCTCGTCGGGGCTGTAGCGGTAGGGCGTGAGGTTGCGCGACGCGCGCAGACCGTGGACGAACGAGCGCGCCTGGAGAAAGGGCCCGTCGAAGCGACGGCCGTTGAACGATGCGACGCGCGCGACGGGCGCCCCGCCGTCGTAGCCGCGCGCGGGGTCGACCGTGCGCCAGAACTCCTCGAGCATCCACCGCTCGTCGCCGCGCTCGGCGGTCCAGCCGTCGGGCAGACCGAAGATGTCGTCGCCGTCGAGCGGCCCGCCCTCGAGCACCACGCGACCGCGACGCGTCAGCGTGTCGAACATCCCGACGCAGAGCACGCGCCCCGACCACGGCGAGAGCGCCGCGCGCGACTCGGCGGGCTCGCGCACCGCGGGGTCGAGCGGCGGGAGCTTCGCGACCGTGCGCGCGTGCTTCTCGCGCAGCAGCTTGACCACGTCGGCCGGCAGCCGGTCGAAGTTGCCGACGGTCTCGATGTCGAAGACGATCGTGCGCGGGCGACGCGCGACGGGGGAGGTGGGCGAGAGTCGGGCGCCGAGCGTCTCGGCTTGGCGTCGTCCTCTGTCGTCGTTTATCTTCATGCGTCGACACTAGTAGTCATCGCGAGTGTGTCCACGCTTCTCGTGTTGCGTTGCCTACGCGCTCGCGAACGCCACGAAGTACAGCCTGTTTCGCGTCGCGAGCACGCGGCTCGGTCGAAGAGGTACGGGCGTCTACGATGGTCGTCGAAGGAAGGGGTCAGCCGGCGGCGATGCTGGCGCCGCGGGCGCGGCGAGCGCGGAGCGTGGCGGGCGCGAGGCCGATGCGGCGGGCGTAGTCGGCGGCGGTGACAGGCTCGCCGTCGAGCGAGAAGCCCGACGTGACCTCACGCCACGCGAAGCGCCCGCAGCCGCAGGAGAGCGTGTTGCCGCGCATGAGCGCGTCTCGGCTCGCGTCGACCGCGGCGCCGCACGTGCAGGAGCACCGCCACCGCCCGCGGCCGAGCGCCGCGACGACGAGCAGCCGCACGAACCGCAGTCCGACGAGCGACGTCGTGCGACCCTCGAGCTCGGGGTACGCGCAGCGCGCGCAGGCCGGGTCGCCGTCCTCGTCGAAGGCCACGGCGCGACGCGACGGCCCGCAGTACGAGCATTCGCGCTCGACCGCGAGCCGCGCGAGCTGCTCGTGCGTGAACGGTGCGACGACGGGGCGAGCGATCACGAGCACCCCGCCGAGGCGCCGCACACGACGCACTTGTGGCACGTGCCGTTGCGGATCATCGCGAGGTTGCCGCACTCGTCGCAGAGCTTGGCGTCGGCGATCGCCAGCGCGGGCGCGGGCGCGTCGACGACGGGCGGCGGGAGCATCACCGCGGGGCGTTCGGCGGGCGCGTCGACGGTCGGCGCGGCGACGGGCGCGGGCACGTGCGCGAGGTCGTCGCGCCCGAGGTAGTCGACCGCGAGCGAGCGGAAGAGGTAGTCGAGCACCGACGTGCAGAACTTCACGCGGTCGTGCCCGACGACGACGCCCTGCGGCTCGAAGCGCGTGAACGTGAACGCGTCGACGTACTCCTCGAGCTGTACGCCGTGCTGGAGCCCGAGCGACACGGCGATCGCAAACGCGTTCATCAGCGAGCGGTACGCGGCGCCCTTCTTGTGCATGTCGACGAACACCTCGCCGAGCCGCCCGTCGGGGTACTCGCCCGTGCGCAGGTACACCTTCTGCCCGCCGACGGTGGCCTCCTGCGTGAACCCCCGGCGGCGCTTCGGCAGTCGCACGCGCGTCGCAGACGGAGCCTTCGGGCGCCCCGTTGCCGCCCCGCGGGGGCCCGTTGCGGGCGCGCCGTCGTCGCCTTCGGGCGAGGGGAGCGGCGGGAGCATGACGGGCGCTGCCTGGGCGCTGGCAGGTTCCCGCGCGCCGCCCGCGGCCGTCGTCGCCGTGAGCGGCTGCGACGCCTTGCACCCGTCGCGGTAGAGCGCGATGCACTTGACGCCCTCCGCGTGGGCGAGCCGATACGCGGCGTCGACGTCTTCGCGGGTCGCCGTGTGGGGGAGGTTGCACGTCTTGGAGATTCCCCCCGACACGAACGGCTGCACCGCGCCGAGCATGCGCACGTGCCCGCGCCAGTCGATGTCGTTGGCGCACGCGAACACCGCGAGGTGCTCGTCGCGCAGCCCCGGCGCGCCCGCCGCGCGGCCCGTCGCGAGCACGTGCGCGACGATCCGGTCGCGCTCCGCGGGCGCGTAGCCGAGCGCCTCGAGCGCGGGCCCGACCGACGCGTTGACGATCGTGAGCGAGCCGCCGCCGGCGAGGCTCTTGTGCTTCACGAGCGCGAAGTCGGGCTCGATCCCCGTCGTGTCGCAGTCCATCATCAGACCGATGGTCCCCGTGGGCGCGATCACCGTCGCCTGCGCGTTGCGGAAGCCGACCTCGGCGCCGTGACCGCACGCGTTCGACCACGCGGCGCGGGCCGCCGTCCACAGGCGCCGCGCGTCGCCCGTCGCGCCCTCACCGCGCGTGATCGACGCGAAACGGTGCTTGTTCATCACGCGCAGCATCGGGTCGCGGTTCGCCTCGAAGCCCGCGAACGGCCCCACGGCCGCCGCGAGCTCGGCGCTCGTCTCGTACGCCGTGCCGGTGAGCAGTGCCGTGATGGCGGCCACGAGCGAGCGCCCCTCATCGGAGTCGTACGCGAGCCCGCGGCGCATGAGCAGCGCGCCGGGGTTGGCGTAGCCGAGACCGAGCGGCCGGTAGTCGTGCGAGTTCCGCGCGATCGCCGCCGTCGGATACGACGAGAGGCCCACGAGGATCTCCTGCGCGGTGAAGAACACCCGCGCCGCATGACGGAAGCCCGAGACGTCGAAGCGCCCCCCGTCGTCGAACGCCACGAGGTTCAGCGATGCGAGGTTGCAGCTCGTGTCATCGAGGAAGAGAAACTCACTGCACGGATTCGACGCGTTGATCGAGCCCGCGTTGGGGCACGTGTGCCACGCGTTGATCGTGGTCGAGAAGTGCACGCCGGGGTCCGCGCAGAACCAGGCCGCGTCGACGATGCGCGTCCACACGGCGCGCGCGTCGAGCGTCTCGCACACCTCGCCCGTCGTGCGCATGCGCGTCGACCACGGGCCGCCCGCGTCGACCGCGCGCAGGAACTCATCGGGCACGCGCACGCTGTTGTTCGAGTTCTGCCCGCTGACGGTCGCGTACGCCTCGCCGTTGAAGTCCGACGGATAGCCCGCGTCGATGAGAACGCGCGCCTTCATCTCCTCGCCGACCTTCCAGTCGATGAAGTCGACGATCTCGGGGTGGTCGACGTCGAGCACGACCATCTTCGCCGCGCGGCGCGTGGTGCCGCCCGACTTGGTCGCGCCCGCGGCGCGGTCGAACACGGCGAGGAAGCTCATCACGCCCGACGCGGGGCCGCCCGACGAGAGCTTCTCCTGGCGCCCGCGCACCGTCGAGAAGCAGGAGCCCGTGCCCGAGCCGAACTTGAACAGCCGCGCCTCGGTCTTCACGAGCTCGAAGAGGCCCCCGAGGTCATCGGGCACCGACTGGATGAAGCATGCCGACGTCTGCGGGTGCGCGTAGCCCTCGCCGTCGGCGAGCTGCTCGACCTCGCCCGTGCGCTCGTTCCAGAACCAGTTGCCGCCCGCACCGCGCGTCTCGTACGCGTGCCAGAGGCCGCAGTTGAACCACACCGGGGAGTTGAACGCGCCGCGCTGGTGCACGACGAGCCACGCGAGCTCGTCGCGGAACGCGGACGCGTCGTCGGGCGTCGCGAAGTAGTCGCGCGCCTGCCCCTCGGCGGCGATCGTGTCGACGACGCGCGTGATGATCTCGCGCACGCTGGCCTCGGCGCCGCCGCCGGGCCCGCCGATGCGTCGCGCGTAGTGCTTCGCCGTCACCTCGACGGCGGTCTGCGACCACGACTCGGGTGCCTCGAAGCCGCGCGCCTCGAAGACGGGCGAGCCGTCGGGGCGGCGGATCGCGAGGTCGCGGCGCGACCACGCGACGCTCGCGAGCGGGTCGGCGCCCGCGGTCGTGTGTCGGCGGGCGAACTTGAGCCGGCGTCGCGTCGGCGTCGCGTCGGTCGTGCGGGGCGTGCGGGGCGTGCTCGGTGCGTCGTCGAATCCCATGGCAGACGTCTCCTTCCGCGCCACGTCGTGTGGCGCGCTTCGCGGTCGAGCGCGCGTCGTCGTTGCGCGCGCCGTGCGGCTCTCTGCCGTGGGGTCGAACCACGCCGCCCGCGTCGCGGGCCGCTCGCCGGAGCGTGCAGAGAGTGCGAGTCGCGGCCCCGCGTCGACGACGGGCGCCGCGCTCGCGCGCGTCGGTCAGAACGGGATGGTGTCGTCGTCGGGGGCGCCGGCGCCGAAGTCGGCGGGCGGCTGCGGCGCAGGGCGCTGGGCGGGCGTGCGCTGCGAGGAGCCCGCGCTGCCGCCGCCCGCGGGCGTGCCCTTGGCGATGCGCGCGAAGTTGGCGCGGATCGCCGCGAGCTTGTTCGCGGCGGGGGCCTTCGCCGTCGGGCCGCCCTTGCCGCCGCCGTCGATCGGGTCGATGTAGCGCACGCGGAGGTAGCCGTTCGTGCCCTCCTCGACCTTGATGCGCACGTGCGCGTCGAGGTCGCCGACGTTCGTGATGTCGTCGCCCTTCCACCCCATCGTGCGCAGATCCTTCGCCGTGTACTGCGCGCCCTCGCCCTCGAGCCCGCCGTACCACGTGATCGCCTCGCCCTTCGCGGGGCCGTCCGTCACCTCGAGCTGCGCGAAGTATTGCGGCACGCCGTTCTTCGTCTCGGTGATGCCGTGCTTGATGACTCGCGCGTTGTACCGTCCAGCTTCCATGTGATCGTCTCCGTGTTCGTCCGTCGTCGTTCGTGCGCCGGCCTCTCACCGCCGCGCCGCGCGGTGCCGGCCACCGCGCAGCGCGCCCCCGCGTCGTGTGTGTGCTACTCGCCGCCCCGCGCGTCGGCGGGCGTCTCGGCGGGCGCGTGCGCCGCGAGCTTCGCGGCGAGCGTGTTCTTGAGCTCGGCGAGCTTCGCCGCGTCGGTCGGGTACGCTAGGGTAGCAAACCCGGCTTGCCATCAACGGTGACGTGCACCATGGAGCTCCGAGGAGGTCGCGCCATGGCTCGC
>JBDHVF010000126.1:0-13768 GCA_039809605.1 Polyangiales bacterium
ACGCCGTGACGCCCACCGCCGCGACGAGCGCCGCGAGCGCGAAGCCCGGCCAGCGGATGAGCGACGCGGCGCGCGGCAGCGGCCGGCCCCACCCGCGCGCGTGCCAGCCCGACGCGACGCCCCCGAGCACCGCGGCGACGTAGCCGACGCCGCCCATGTGCAGCGAGAAGTCGACCATGTCGTGCGCCACCAGCGAGAGCAGCGCGCACCACGCCGCGAGCGCCGTCGGGGGCGCCCCCGCGGGCGGGAGCCACCGGCGCATCGCGCGCGCGCCGAAATAGAGCGCCGCCAGCGCGGCCACCGCGCCCACGCTCAGCGCGAGGTCGAGCGGCAGCGACTCGGCGCGCAGGAAGGTGTGGTCGGCGTCGAGACGTCCGCCCGCGGCGCCCACCACGGGCATCGCGCCGCTGCCGTACCCGAGCAGCTCGTGCCCGCGCAGGAGCCCGAGCGCGCGACGAAAGACCTCGACCTTCGAGAGGTCGCCCGTGCTGAACTCTCGCGCGAGCTGCGACGACGCGAGCCACGCGCCCCCGGCGAAGATCGCCGCCGCGGCGGCGTACCCGAGCCAGGTCTGCAGCGCGGGGCGCGCGCGGGGCCTGCGGTCGGCGCCCGCGGTGCGCGCGCCGAGCGCGAGCAGCACCACCACGCCCGCCGCCGCGCTCGCCACGCCGCCGCGCGAGAGCGAGAGCGCGCAGATGGCGCCGCAGAGCACCGCGGCCGACGCGCGCACGGCCTTGGCGAGCGCCTTCTCGGCCGCCATCGCGGCGCCGAGCCAGAGGATCGTGCCCGCGCCCGTGAGCGCCGCGAGGTGGTTGGCGTTGAGCAGCGGCGAGAGCACCGGCGGCGCGGCCTGCGCGGGGCGGTAGAAGCCGTAGAGCAGGTCCTGCCCCGTGGTGAGGTGCGCGAAGCCGATCACCGCGCAGAGCAGGGCGCTCGTGGCGCAGAGGTCGTAGAGCCGCTCGAGGCCGTCGCGCCGCGACGCGTGCACCGAGGCCAGGTACGCGCACGCGAGCCCCGCGAGGTAGACGAGGTCCGCCGCGCCCGTGCCCGGGTCGCGGTGCAGCGGCCGCCACGCGCCCGCGCGGTCCATGCGCCAGGCGCTCCACGCGAGGCGAGAGGCTTCTTCGGAGCCCGCGTCGAGCACCCGCAGCAGCGCGCCCGGCAGCGGCACGAGCTGAAACGCCGACACCGCGAGGAGCACCCCGAGCAGGGGCACCACCGGGTCGCGCCGCAGCGCGTAGCGGTCGACGCCCGTGACCGCGAGCGCGACGGCGGCGGCGAGGGCGCAGAGGGGCACCGACGGGCCCCACGCGCCCCCGAGCGCGATCATCGATCCCAGCACCACCACGCCCAGCACGGGCACCGCGTAGCGCGTGCGCAGGCGAGGCACCTCCACGGCGTCGAACAAGGCTCGAAGGGGGTTCTGTTCCTGCACGTTGGGGCTCGCGCGCTCGAGGCGCCGAAGTTCTGCCACGGGTGTCGCTCCGCCCCCAGTGGTTGCGGTGCCTCCGCGGTCCGTTCACGGCCCCGCGGCCCTGCGTAGGTAGACCGAACCGCGCCGCCGCCGCAATGGCCCCCTCTCCGCCCTTCGCCCGCGGAGAAGTGACGACACCACCGCCCCCCGCGGAGGTACGCTCGACCCCGCCGCGCCGGCGCCGCACCCCTCCACGGAGACATCGAGGTCACCCCATGGCCCAGATCATCGTCAGGCTCAAGGACCGCGAGCTCCAGCGCGTGCCCGTCACGTGCGTGGCGACGCGCATCGGGCGCGACGTGACCAACGACGTGGTCATCGCCAACGACGGCGTCTCGCGCCACCACGCCACGCTCCGCTACGAGGCCGTCGACGGCGCGTTCGTCATCCACGACGCCGGCAGCAACAACGGCATCGTGGTGCGCGGGCGCGCCACCCCCTACGCCCGCCTCACCGACGGCGACGAGGTGCAGGTCGGCAAGTTCACCCTCGTCTTCGTCGCCGAGGGGGGCGTCGCGCCCGACGCCCTCGCCCCCGAGTCCACGCCCGCCGTCGAGCCCTCGGCGCCCGTGGTGCGCAACCCGCTGCCCACCGTGGCCGTGCGCGCCGCGTCTTCGAAGAAGATCGCGCCCGCCCGCCCCGCGGCGCCCGTCCCCGCCCCTCCCCCGCCCGCGGCCACGGCCTCCGAGGCCCAGCCCGCGCCCGACGACGCGAGCCTCGACCCGTCGCTGGCGGCACCCGCGCGCCTGCTCCGCCGCATGATCTGGCTGCTCTCGCTGGTGGTGGCGCTGCTCGGCGTGGTGATCGCGCTCCTCCTGCGGCGCTGACTCACCGCACGCGCAGCACGATCTTGCCGCGCACGTGGCCCTCGCGGCTCCTGCGCTGCGCCTCGGCGGCGGCGGCGGCCGTGAGCGGCTGCTCGTCGATCACCGGCGCGCGCACGGCGCCCGCGTCGACGAGGTGCGCGACCTCGGCGAGCTGCGCGCCGCTCGGCGCGACGAACACGTACCCGGCCTTCACGCTGTGGTGCAGCGCGCGCTCGGGGTCGGGCTGCGTGGTGATCGACACGAGGCGGCCGCCCACGCGCGTGAGGGCGAGGCGCTCGTCGGCGAGGCCCACGCAGTCCATCACCACGTCGAACCCGTCGGGGCGGTGCTGCTTGAGCGCGGCCACGGCGTCCTCGTGGCGGTAGTCGACGGCGATGGAGGCGCCGAGGGCGCGCACGTACTCGTGGTTGGGCTCCTGCGCGGTGGTGTAGACCGTCGCGCCCGCGGCGCGCGCGAGCTGGATGGCGAAGCCCCCGACGCCGCCCGCGCCGCCGAGCACCGCCACGTGCTCGCCGGGCTGAAGGCGCGCGAAGTCGTGCAGCGACTGCCACGCCGTCAGGGCCGCGAGGGGCATCGACGCGGCCTCGGCGAGCGAGAGCGTGCGGGGCGCGAGGGCCACGGCCGACTCGTCGACGGCCACGGCCTCGCAGTAGGTGCCCCACTGGATCACGGGCTTGCGGCAGTAGGCGTACACCCGGTCGCCGGGCACGAAGCGCGTCACCCCGGCGCCCACCGACGCCACCACGCCCGCCGCGTCCCAGCCCGGGATCAGCGGGAACTCGTGCGGAATGCGCTCTTTCAAGAGCCCCTCGCGGATGCGCCAGTCGACGGGGTTCACCGAGGTCGCGTGGACCTCGATGACCAGGCCGTTCTCGGGCGCCACGGGGTCGGGCAGGTCCATGGCCTTCAGGGTCTCGGGTCCGCCGAACTGTTCGATGGCGATGGCCTTCATCAGGGGCTCCTTCTGCGCGGTGGGCACACGGAACCTTTGGGCGCTCGCGACGCAGCGCAACCGGGCGACGCGCACGCAAGGGAGTCGTTGGCGCCGGCGACCGCGTGTGGTATCGACGCGCCTCCGCGGGAGCCTCAACCCCTCCGCTCGCCCGCGGCAGGAGCGCACGGTGACGGACTCTCCCCTCGCGAACCGCAAGGTGCTGGTGACTGGCGGCAGCGGGTTCCTCGGCAGCCACGTGGTCGACAAGCTTCGCGAGCGCGGCGCGCGCGAGGTGATCGTGCCCCGCGCCCGCGAGTGGGACCTCACCGACGCCCGGCAGACCCGCGCCATGTTCGAACGCTTCGCCCCCGACGTGGTGATGCACCTCGCCGCGCGCGTGGGGGGCATCGGCGCCAACCGCCGACAGCCCGGCACGTTCTTTCGCGACAACATGGCCATGGGCCTCCACGTGCTCGACGAGGCGCGGCGCGCGGGCACCGCCAAGGTGGTCATCGCGGGCACCATCTGCGCGTACCCCAAGTTCGCCCCCGTGCCCTTTCGCGAAGACGACCTCTGGAACGGCTACCCCGAGGAGACCAACGCCCCCTACGGCATCGCCAAGAAGGCCCTGCTGGTGATGGCCCAGGCATACCGCCAGGAGTTCGGTTCGAACTTCGTGATGGTGTTTCCCGTGAATCTCTACGGGCCGCGAGACAACTTCGACCTCGAAGACTCGCACGTGATCCCCGCCATGATTCGCAAGTTCATCGACGCCCAGGCCCGCGGCGAGCGCACGGTCACCCTCTGGGGCGACGGCACGCCCACGCGCGAGTTCCTCTACGTCGACGACGCCGCCGAGGGCCTCGTGCTCGCCGCCGAGCGCTACGACGACCCCGACCCGGTGAACCTCGGCGCGGGCTTCGAGATCGCGATGAAGTCCCTCGCCGAGCAGATCGCCTCGCTCACGGGCTACGAGGGCACCCTCGTGTGGGACGCCTCGCGCCCCAACGGCCAGCCCCGCCGCATGCTCGACGTCTCGCGCGCCCGCGAGCGCTTCGGCTTCACCGCCCGCACCCCCTTCGCCGAGGGGCTCTCGAAGACCATCGCGTGGTACCGCGAGCACCGCCACGAGATCGCCGCCCGCGAGGCGGCCCGCAGGACCTCATGAAGCGCGCCCTCATCACAGGCATCACCGGCCAGGACGGCTCCTACCTCTCGGAGCTCCTGCTCTCGAAGGGCTACGAGGTGCACGGCGTCGTGCGCCGCTCGAGCTCGTTCAACACCGAGCGCATCGACCACCTCTACCGCGACCCGCACGAGCAGAACGTCCGGCTGCACCTGCACTACGGCGACCTCAACGACGCCTCGTCGCTCCAGTCGGTGGTCTCCATCGTCAAGCCCGACGAGGTCTACAACCTCGGCGCCCAGAGCCACGTGCGCGTGAGCTTCGACATCCCCGAGTACACGGGCGAGGTCACCGCGCTCGGCACCGTGCGCCTGCTCGAAGCGATCCGCAAAGAGCACGTGTCGTGCAGGTTCTACCAGGCCAGCTCGAGCGAGCTCTACGGCAAGGTCGTCGAGACGCCGCAGCGCGAGACCACGCCGTTTCACCCCCGCAGCCCCTACGCCGTCGCCAAGGCCTACGCGTTCTACATGACGCAGAACTACCGCGAGGCCTACGGCATGTTCGCGGTCAACGGCATCCTCTTCAACCACGAGAGCGAGCGCCGCGGAGAGACCTTCGTCACGCGCAAGATCACCCGCGCCGTCGGGCGCATCAAGCACGGGCTCCAGAAGGAGCTCTTCCTCGGCAACCTCGACGCGCGCCGCGACTGGGGCTACGCGCCCGACTACGTCGAGGCCATGTGGATGATGCTCCAGGCCGACGCGCCCGACGACTACGTCGTGGGCACCGGAGAGACGTACTCGGTGCGGGAGTTCCTCGAGCTCGCGTTCGAGCGCGCGGGCCTCGACTGGCAGGAGCACGTCAAGGTCGACCCGCGGTACTTCCGCCCCGCCGAGGTCGACCTCCTGCTCTCGGACCCGACGAAGATCCGCGAGAAGCTCGGGTGGAAGCCCCGCGTAGGCTTCCGCGAGCTCGTCACGCGCATGGTCGACTCCGACCTCGCGCTCGCCGCGCGCGAGAAGCGCGCGATGGGGTAGGCGCCCGCTGGGCCACGCCGCCATGATCCTGGGCATCGACGCGTCGAACCTGCGCTACGGGGGCGGCGTCACGCACCTCATCGAGCTGCTCTCGGCCGCCGAGCCCGAGGCGCACGGCTTCTCGCGCGTCGTCGTGTGGAGCGGCCGCGCCACGCTCGACCAGCTCCCCGCCCGCCCGTGGATCACCCGCGTCTGGGAGAACGCCCTCGAGGGCGGCCTCGCCAGCCGCGCCCTCTGGCAGTCCCTCGAGCTCCCGAGGCGCCTCGCGCGCGAGCGCTGCGACCTGCTCTTCTCGCCCGGCGGCACCGCGCCGGCGTCCGCCCGGCCGCGCGTGGTCATGTGCCGCAACATGCTCCCCTTCGACCCCGAGGAGCGCGAGCGCTACGGCCTCACCCCCACCCGCGCGCGCCTCGAAGTGCTCCGCCGCGCGCAGGCCCGCTCGTTCGCCTCGGCCGACGGGGTGATCTTCCTCACGCGCCACGCCCACGACGCCGTGCGCGCGTCGATGCCCCGCGCCCCGCGCCGCGCGGCCATCATCCCCCACGGCATCAACCCCCGCTTCGTGAGCGCCCCGAGGCCCCAGCGCCCGCTCTCCGAGTGCTCGTTCGAGCGGCCCTTCCGCTGGCTCTACGTCTCGACCGTCACCCGCTACAAGCACCAGGCCGTCGTGGCCGACGCGATGCGCGCCCTGCGCGCCGAAGGCCTCCCCGTGGCCCTGGAGTTCGCGGGCCTCGGCGACGACCCCCGCTCGGTGCGCGAGCTCCGCGCGCGCATGCGCGACTACGACCCCGAGGGCCGCTGGATCACCTGGCCCGGCCACCTGCCCTTCGCGGGCATCGTCGACGCGTACGCGCGCGCCGACGCGGCGGTGTACGCGTCGTCGTGCGAGAACATGCCCAACATCCTCCTCGAGTCGATGGCCTCGGGGCTGCCCGTGGCCTGCGCCGACCGCGGACCGATGCCCGAGCTCATCGGCCCCGCCGCGGTGTACTTCGACCCCGAAGACCCGCGCGACCTCGCCCGCGCCGCGCGCGCGATGCTGCGCGACCCCGAGCTCCGCGCGCGCATCGCCGCCGGCGCATTCGCGCGCGCGCAGCGCTTCTCGTGGGCGCGCTGCGCGGCCGAGACCTTCACCTTCCTGCGTGAGGTCGCACGCGCGACCGCGCCCTCCCCTCTCCGCACTTGAGGTACCCACAATGCTCCAGGTCGTCCAGGATGTCCGCAGCGGTCACACCGGGGTCCGTGAGATCCCCGACCCCGTCGCCGCGCCGGGCCAGGTCGTGGTGGCCGCCGCCGCGTCGCTCGTCTCCGCAGGCACCGAGCGCTACGTCGTCGAGCTCGCGCGCAAGAGCCTCATCGGCAAGGCCCGCGAGCGGCCCGACCACGTGCGCCGCGTGCTCCAGAAGATCCAGCAGGAGGGGCTGCTCTTCACCGCGCAGCAGGTGATGGCCAAGCTCGACGAGCCCATGCCCCTCGGCTACTCGTCGGCGGGCGTCGTGCTCGCGTGCGGCCGCGGCGTGCAGGAGTACAAGCCCGGCGACCGCGTCGCCACCACCGGGCCCCACGCGGGCGTGGTGAGCGTGAGCCGCATGGGCTGCGCGCGCGTGCCCGACAACGTCACCTTCGAGCAGGCCGCGTACACCTCCGTGGCGGCCATCGGGCTCGAGGGCGTGCGCCTCGCGAAGGTCACGCTCGGCGAGCGCGTGCTGGTGATCGGCCTCGGGCTCATCGGGCAGATGGTGGTGGCCATGCTCAAGGCCTCGGGCTGCCGGGTGTTCGGCACCGACATCGACCCGGCGAAGCTCGAGCTCGCGAAGACCTTCGGCGCCGACGCGGTGGGCGTGGGCTCTCCCCGCGACGCCATCAAGAACTTCGCGGGCCCGCAGGGCGTCGACGCGGTGATCATCACGGCCTCGACGCAGGACAACGGCCCCATCGAGTTCGCCGCCGACGCCGTGCGCACGCGCGGGCGCATCGTGCTGGTGGGCGTGACGGGGCTCAACGTGCCCAGGCCCCCATTCTTCATGAAGGAGATCGAGTTCACTGTCTCGTCGTCGACGGGCCCCGGCAGGCTCGACCCGCAGTACGACGAGAAGGGCGTCGACTACCCCTTCGGCCACGTGCGATGGACGGCCCAGCGCAACATGGAGGCCGTGCTCGACATGATCTCCGCGGGCAGGCTCCCGGTGGAGAAGCTCACGTCGCACCGCTTCCCGATCGAGCGCGCGGGCGAGGCCTACGACCTCATCACCTCGGGCGCCCCGGTGCTCGGGGCGATCATCGAGTACCCCGCCGCCCCCGCGAAGCCCCGGCGCCGCGTCGACCTCAAGAGCGCGAAGCGCGCGGCGGCGGGCGACCTCGGCGTGAGCCTCGTCGGCGCGGGCAACTACGCGAGGGTGGTGATGATCCCCGCGCTCGCGAAGGTGGGCGCGAAGGTCGAGTGGCGCGGCCTCGCCACGGCGAGGGGCATGAACGCCGAGCACTCGGGGCGCAAGATGGGCTTCGCCTTCGCCACCACCGAGACGGCCGAGGTGATGAGCGATCCCCGCACGCAGGCGGTGTTCATCGCCACGCGCCACGACCTGCACGCCGAGCTGGTGATCGACGCCCTGCGCGCGGGCAAGCACGTGTTCGTCGAGAAGCCCCTGTGCATCTCGGCCGCCGAGCTCTCGCGCGTGGCCGCCGTGGTCGACGAGCTCGGCGACCGCTGCCCGATCCTCATGGTGGGCCTGAACCGCCGCTTCGCGCCCGCGACGAGGGCCGTGCGGGAGTTCTTCTCGGGCGTCGCCCCCATGACCGTGGGCTACCGCTTCGCGTCGGGCTACCTGCCCGCCAACCTCTGGCACCAGGACGAGGAGGTCGGCGGCGGGCGCATCGTCGGCGAGGGCGTGCACGCGATCGACACGTGCGTCGCCCTCGTGGGCAGCGCCCCCGTGAGGGTCTACGCCGAGTCGGTGGGCGCCTCGCGCGCGCTCGAGACCACCGACGACCAGGTGTTCATCACGATCCGCCACGAGAACGGCAGCGTGTCGAACGTCTCGTACCAGGCGGGCGGAGACAGGGCCTCGCCCGTCGAGCGCTTCGAGGTCTACGGCGGCGGGCGCACGGCCCACGTCGACGAGTTCGACGCGGTCTCGATGTGGCGCAACGAGCGGCTCAAGACCGCGAAGTACGACCGCGACCGCGGCCACGCCAACGGCTTCAAGGCCTTCCTCGACGCGTGCCGCCACGGCGGCGCGTGGCCCATCCCCTGGAAGGAGGTCTACGGCAGCATGTGGGCCTCCCTCATGGCCGTGCGCAGTTTGCGTGAAGGCGTCGCCATCGACATCGACGCGACCGACGCCTGACCCCTCTTCCCTCTCCCTTCAGCTCGTGGTAGCCCTCGCACCTACATCGGCGCCTTCCCCTGGCGACGCGATGAACGGAGAGGGTTCCCCATGGTACGCACCCGAGCGCTCGCAGCGGTGATGGCCTTCGCGGTGGTGGGCTGCATGGCCGACCCGTCGGTCGACGACATCGCCAACGGCGACGACGAGCCCTCGGGCGACAGCGTGTCGGTCGAGAACGCGGGCGCCATCGGCGTGCGCGTCCCCGCGTCGCTGAACCTCGACAAGCACCGCAGGTTCTTCCTCACCTTCGACGACGGCCCCTCGTCGGTGTACACGCCGCGCATCCTCGCGACGCTGCGCGCCCACCACGTGCACGCGACCTTCTTCGTCACGGGCGCCAACATCGCGGGCAACGAGGCGGTGATCCGCGACGAGCTCGCGCAGGGCCACCACGTGGGCAACCACCAGTGGAGCCACGTCATCGCGTCGACGTCGCAGTTCCGCGCGTGGGTGCCGCGCGAGGCCGACCTGCTCGACACGGTGACGGGCCAGCGCCTCCCGCGCCTCTTCCGCTACCCCTACGGCGCGGGCTCCTCCGAGAAGGAGACCATCCTGCGCTCGTTCGGCTACCCCGACGGCGGCGTCGGGTGGGACCTCGACTCGCTCGACTGGTGCTTCGGCAACGCGGGCCGCTGCGACCGCGCGTCGTCGCAGTACCGCTCGAACTACGTCGAGTGGGTGATCTCCGAGGCGCGCCGGCTCAACGGCGGCGTGATCCTCTTCCACGACATCCAGGGCGTCACCGCGCGCAACCTCGACACCATCCTCACGCGCCTCGAGGGCATGGGCTACTCCTTCGGCGAGCTCCCCGCGCGCGAGTCGACGGCGCCCGCGCCCACGCCCACGCCCGCCCCCACGTCGTGCTCGGTGAGCGTCGACCTCGCGAACGTGCGCGCCGCGCCCGACGGCACGGTGCTCACCACGATCCCGCGCGGCACGCCGGTGACGGTGCGCTCGACCTCGGGCGACTGGCGCTCGGTGCGCTTCACCTTCCAGGCGCGCGAGTGGGGCACCGACGCGACGCCGGTCTACATGCACCGCACGGTGCTCGCCTGCCACTGATCGATCGATGACGGCAAAGCCCCGCCTCCGTGGAGGCGGGGCGCGCTCGCTCACGCCTGCCGCTACCGTCTCGCGCTACACCGTCGCGAACGCGGCGTCGGGGATGTCGATGGCGCTCGCGTCGGCCGCGTCGAGGATCTTCGCCGTGGCCTCGACCGACGGCAGCACGTTGCGGCAGTAGAAGAGCGCCGCCCACTTCTTGCCCTCGTAGAAGCTCCGGTCGGGGTGCGCCTCGGGCAGCGAGGGGAGCTTCTCGAGCGCGATGCGCGCCGCGTCGAGGAGCAGCCACGACACGCTCACCACGGCCATCATCTCGAGGTAGCGCGTCGAGGCGAGCGGCACGAGCGACACCTGGCCGCTCATGAACCAGCCCTGGAGCTTCATCGTCGCGCCCTGCAGCGCCTCGAGCGCCGCGCCGAGGGCCTGCACCGAGGGGCCGAGCTCGGGGTGCGACGCGTTGGCGCCCACGAACTGCATCACGTCGCCGAAGAACTCCATCGCGTGGCGGCCGCCGTTCTGACCGAGCTTGCGCCCCACGAGGTCCATCGACTGAATGTGGTTGGTGCCCTCGTAGATCGAGAAGATCTTCGAGTCGCGGCAGTACTGCTCGACCGGGTAGTCCTTGATGTAGCCCGCGCCGCCGTACGTCTGAATGGCCGTCTCGCACACGCGGAACGACTGGTCCGACCCGTAGGCCTTCACGATCGGCGTGAGGAGCTCGACCTGGCCCTGGTGGTACGCGGCCTTCTCGTCGTCGACGCCCCTGAGCGCGTCGGCCTGGTCCTGGTGGTGCGCCAGCTTGAGGATCAGCATGCGGATGCCCTCGACCCTGGCCTTCATGTCGAGGAGCATCCGGCGCACGTCGGCGTGCTCGATGATCGCCACGCGCGGCGCCGTGGGGTCCTTCCAGCGCGTCATGTTGGCGCCCTGCCGGCGCTCCTTCGCGTACTCGAGCGCGTTGAGAAACGCCGTCGACGCCAGCGCCACGCCCTGGATGCCCACCGCGATGCGCGCGCCGTTCATCATGCGGAACATCTGCGCCATGCCCGCGTTCTCGACGCCGCCCACGAGCTCGCCCACGCAGCGCCCCGCCTCGCCGAAGTTCAGCACGCACGTGGCCGAGCCGTTGATGCCCATCTTGTGCTCGATGCCGCCCAGCGTGACGTCGTTGTCGTCGCCGAGCGTGCCGTCGGCATTGACCTTCACCCTCGGCACGATGAAGAGCGACAGGCCCTTCGTGCCCGCGGGCGCACCGTCGATGCGCGCCAGCACCAGGTGGATGATGTTCTCCGCGAGGTCGTGGTCGCCCGCCGAGATGAAGATCTTCGTGCCGCGGATGGTGAACGTGCCGTCGGCGTTGCGCGTCGCCGTGGTCTTCGCCATGCCCACGTCGCTGCCCGCCTGAGGCTCGGTCAGGCACATGGTGCCGCCCCAGGTGCCGTTGAGCATGTTGCCCACGAAGCGCGCCTGCTGCTCGTGCGTCGCGCACTGCTCCAAGAGCTCCGCCGCGCCGAAGGTCAGGCCCGGGTACATCATGAACGCCGTGTTGGCGCCGCAGCAGAGCTCCTCGACCACCGCCGCCAGGGTCTTGGGCGCGCCCGCGCCGCCGTGCTCCACGCTCGCGCCGATCGACCGGATGCCCAGCTCGTAGAGCTGCTTCCACGCGTCCTTGAAGCCCGTGGGGGTGATCACCCGGCCGTTCTCCACGCGGCAGCCCTCGCGGTCGCCCACGGAGTTCAGCGGCCCGGCGACCTCCGTCGCGAAGCGGTACGTCTGCCGGATCACACCGTTCACCTCGTCGACGCCCCACGCGGCGAACGGGTCCTTGCCGAGCAGCTTGTCGAACCCGAGCTGCTCGAAGAGCACGAACTGAATCTCGCGAAGATCGGCTTTGTAACGGTTCTGCGCCTGCGACACGGGTGCCTCCGGGTGGCCATCCGATCCCGCGCGCCGTCCCGACGCGCGTACGGATGAATGGTGATTCAGTCGTTAGACTCCCCAACGCGACGCGTCAAGCGGATCGTCTCTCCATGCCTTTGCGGAGGCGCTTTCCGTGGCCGCTCGTGTGGCTTTCCGTTAGCGTCGCGGGCGCCTGAGAGGAGGCACCAGCGACATGATGGCGCACGGAGGAAGGATCGTGGCCGAGGCCCTTCACCGCGAGGGCGTGACGCACCTGTTCACCCTCTGCGGTGGGCACATCCAGAACATCTACGACGGCTGCCTCGACGTGGGCATCCGCGTGGTCGACACGCGCCACGAGCAGACCGCGGGGCACGCGGCCGACGGGTGGGCGCGCGCCACGGGCCTGCCCGGCGTGTGCGCCGTCACCGCGGGCCCCGGCGTCACCGACGTGGTCACCGCGCTCGCCAACGCGCAGCGCGGCGGCGTCCCCATGGTGTGCATCGGCGGCGCCGGGCCCGTGATGCTCACCGACCGCGGCTCGCTCCAGGACATGGACCACATCGGCCTGGTGAAATCGATCACCAAGGCCGCCTACCGCGTCGTCCACACCGAGCGCCTCGCGGAGTACGTGAGCACCGCGTTCCGCGTGGCCCTCGCGGGCGTGCCGGGCCCCGTCTACCTCGAGATGCCCCTCGACGTGCTGATGAACTTCGCCGACGTCGACGAGTTCCCCTCGCCCGCGGTGTCGCGCACGGCCGCGCAGCCCGCGCCCGACCCCGCCGAGCTCGCGCGCGCCGTCGAGCTCCTCTCGAAGGCCGAGCGCCCCATGGCGATCATCGGCTCGCAGCTCCGTTGGAGCCGCGACCACGGCGCCCTCAAGGACCTGCTCGCGCTCTACCCCATGCCCACGTTCGTCAACGGGATGGCCCGCGGCGCGCTGCCGCCCGAGCACCACTGCCTCTTCACCCGCGCCCGCCGCGCGGCGCTCGCCGAGGCCGACGTGGTGCTCATGTGCGGCACGCCCTTCGACTTCCGCGTCGACTACGGGCGCTCGTTCAACCCCGAGACGAAGGTCATCAAGGTCGACCGCGACGCCACGCAGATCGGGCACAACAAGCCCGTCGACGTGGGCCTCGTGGCCGACACGGGCCTCGTGCTCCGCGCGCTCGCCGACGCCCTGCCCGAGGGCCGCGCCCACGACGCGTGGCTCGCGCACATCCGCAAGGCCGAAGACAAGAGCCGCGCGAAGATGACCCCCGAGATGGCGTCGACCGGCGATCCCCCCAACCCCCTGCGCGTGTGCGCCGAGCTCGACCGCTACGTCGACGACGACACCGTGGTGGTGGGCGACGGCGGCGACTTCGTCGCCACGGCGGCCTACGTCACCCGCGTGCGGTGGCCCGGCCTCTGGATGGACCCGGGTCCCCTCGGCACCCTCGGCGTGGGCCCCGGCTACGCCATGGCCGCGAAGCTCGCGCGCCCGAAGAGCCGCGTGATCGCGGTGTACGGCGACGGCGCCTTCGGCCTGCACGCGATGGAGCTCGAGGCCATGGCGCGCCAGAAGATCCCCGTGGTGTGCGTCATCGGCAACGACGCCGGCTGGACGCAGATCCGCCGCGGCCAGGTCGAGCTCTTCGGCGAGGAGCGCGCCGTCGCGACGGGCCTCGCGCACACGCGCTACGACGAGGTGGCGAGGGCCCTCGGGTGCCACGGCGAGTGGGTCGAGACGACGGCGGGCATCGCGCCGGCGCTCGCGCGCGCGTTCGAAGCGAGCGAGCGCGACCAGGTGCCCGCGGTGGTCAACGTGAAGATCGCCGCGAGCGAGTTCCGCAAGGGCGCCATCTCGGTGTAGCGAACGCCCGTCGGTCATCGCCGCGACGCGCTCGTACCACCACCACGACGCGCGTCCTCACCGCGCGCGTGATGCGGGCGTGAGGGTCGCGCATCCGCGCGCGTGATGCGGGCGTGAGGGTCGCGCATCCGCGCGCGTGATGCGGGCGTGAGGGTTGCTCAAACC
>JBDHVF010000127.1:0-13767 GCA_039809605.1 Polyangiales bacterium
CGAAGCGGGGCGGCCGCACGATATTGACCGGAGTGAGGCGGTGAAACCGAGCCCATGGAGCTACGCCGAACTCCGGCGCGGGCGCGGCATACCAGACTCGTCAGGCCCCGCGCTAGCGCTCGGCCGCGAGCACGTGGTCGTGGCCGCAGCGCAGGCCCCCGTGCGCGTCGCAGGCGGCGTGCGCGCGGCGGCGCAGGTCGTCGGCGTAGTCGCGCATCGGGGCCGCGAGGGAGGGATCGGGCAGCCGCGCGAGGCGCCGCTCGCACATGTCGACCTGGCGGTCGACCCAGCCGTGGCCGAGCACGTTGGCGAAGCGCTTCTCTGACACCACCCTCAGCCCCGCCCGCTCGAGGTGCTCGCGCACCCACGCCACCGGGAACTCTCGGTACGGCCGCTCGCGGCAGAGGAGCAGCAGCGCGTCGCGCAGCCGGGCGATCTCGGTCACCACGCGCTCGGGCTCGGTCGCGGGGCGGTCGGGCAGGGGCTCGAGGCCGATGACGTAGAGCCGCGACCCGACGTGGCGCGCGAGGCGCGCGAAGAGCTTGTCTTGAAAGTACGGCGCGAAGCCGTCGACGGCGCCCAGGAGGTAGTCGGCGAGCACGACGTCGTAGACCTCGCCCGCGAGCAGCGACGCGTCGGTCCAGTCGCCGAGCACGAGGCGGTCGCCGGGGCGGCGCTCGCCCGCGGTATCGGCGTCGAGCGCGCGGAGCATGTCGGGGTCGGCGGTGACGGCCGTCCAGCGCTCGGTCGGCAGCGAGCGCACCCAGCGCAGCGAGTGGCGGCCGGTGCCCGCGTCGAGCACCGAGCGCCAGGGGCGTCCCTCGTGCAGCGCGGTCACGTGGTCGAAGAGCAGGTCGCCCACGGGTCTAACGGAGCCTGGGGTGCGCGTCGTCGCCGGGCGCGGTGACCTCGCTCGCGCGGATGCGGTGCGCGAGGTCGATCGAGGGGCGCACGACGTCGATGCCGAAGCCGCGGCCCGCGAGCACCTCGCGGTAGACCACGGTGTGCAGGTCGGTGAAGCCCTCGGAGAACTCGACCTCCTGGCCGTCGACGGTGATCGAGCGGAAGGTCGCGCGGCCGCCGGGCTCGGGCTTGAACGGCAGGTCCCTCGCGTCGACCGAGAGGAACCACCGCACGCGCGCGCGCTCGAGGGCGATCGTGCCCGCCACGCGCCGCGGCTGCGAGAGGTGCACGGCCTGCGACTCGACCTCGCCGAAGAGCCACACGAGCAGGTCGAAGAAGTGGATGCCGATGTTCGTGGGCACGCCGCCCGACTTCTCGATCGAGCCCTTCCACGACACGTCGTACCAGGCGCCGCGCGCGGTCACGTAGGTGAGCACCACGTCGTGCGGGCGCCCGGGCTTCTCGGCGTGCAGCCGCTCGCGCAGCTCGATGAGCTTCGGGTGCGTGCGGAGCTGGAGCACCGACCAGATCCTCCGCCCGGTCTCGTGCTCGAGCTCTTGAAGGAGGTCGAGGTTCCAGGGGTTGATGACCAGGGGCTTCTCGCAGATCACGTCGGCGCCGACGCGCAGCCCGAGGCGGCAGTGGGCGTCGTGCAGGTAGTTGGGCGAGCACACGCTGAGGTAGTGCACCCGGTCGGCCTCGGCGCCGCGGCGCAGCTTCTCGAGGTGCCGGTCGAAGCGCTCGACCTCGGTGAAGAAGCGCACGTCGAACGAGTACTGGTCGAGCAGGCCCACCGAGTCCTTGGGGTCGACGGCGGCCACGAGGCGGTTGCCCGTGTCTCGAATGGCCTTGAGGTGCCGCGGCGCGATGTACCCGCCGACGCCCGTGACGGCGAAGTTCTTCACGACCACGACCCCACGAGCGCGCGCGCCTCGACGATGTTGTCCTCGATGGAGCAGTACGTCCAACCCCCGTAGCGCCCGATGGAGTAGACGCCCCGCTCGCGCAGCGCCGACGAGAGCCGCGCGTGCTCGGCCGTCGAGGCGCGGGTGATGTGCACGTACGCCGGGTCCATCACCACCGAGTGCTTCGAGACGAGCTCGTGGCCCTCGGTCACGCCCTCGCGCTCGAGGTCGGCGAGCACGCGCGGGAGCATCGCCTCGGCGTCGACCGCGGCGCCCGAGGGGTAGCCGAGCTCGACGTAGAGGCTCAGGCGGTCGGTGTCGAAGATGTTGTCGTAGTAGCCCACGCGGTAGAAGCACGTCGCGCGGTCGGGGAAGTACGTCCAGTGAACGCCGCGCGGGCCCTTGCGGTCGAAGCCGAGGTTGAACACCAGCACCTTGTTCCAGGTGAAGACCGAGGGGTCGTGGGCGAGGCCGCACATGGCCACGAGGCGGTTGAATGGCGCCGACGACACGAGGCGCTCGAAGCGCACCTCGCGCCTCGCGGTGCGGGCCACGCGCGCCGCGAGGTCGACCGACACGAGCGGCTCGCCGAGGGCGACGCGGTCGGGGCGCACCGCGCTCGCGAGGGCCTTCACATACTCGATGGCGCCGCCCTCGGGGTAGGTGAAGGTCGAGTTGTAGCTGGCGTTGTCGGGCGCCCGCATGTTGCGAACGATGTCCGTGAGGTTCGCGTGGGGAAAGAACCTCCCCATGGCGTCCTTGTCGAGCGCGCCGAGGTCGCACGCGTAGAGCTTCTCGTTGTAGGGGATCAGGAACTTCTCGGCGATCGAGCGGCCGAAGCGGCCGTAGAGCATCTCCTTGAAGCTCTCGGGCTCGGGGCGCGGGGGCGCGTCGGGCGACTGCGCGAAGTAGAGGTCGTGCAGGCAGTCGATGAACTCCTCCTGCGGGAGCTGGTGGATGTTCTTCTGGAAGGGGAAGTCGATGCTCCGGCCCTTGTAGGCGATGAACGACCGCTTCTCGACCTTGAGCACGCGCTGGCCCGGCATGCGCTCGCGCAGCCACGCCTCGATCTCGGGGTGCTTGAAGTGAAAGAAGTGCCCCGAGTAGTCCCAGACGAAGCCGTCTTGCTTGACCGTCTTGCAGTACCCGCCGATCTCTCGGTCGCCCTCGAGCACGAGGTAGTCCCTCGCGCCGAGCGCCGCGGCCGTGGCGAGCCCGCTGATCCCTGCGCCCACGATGAGCGTCTCGACCGATTCCATGGCCGCGGACCTTACAAGCTCGCGGCCCCTCGCACCACGGTCTGCGTCGCTACCGCGCGAGCTGGTCGCACGCGCCCTGCACCGCCCGCTGCATCGCGCGGCGCACGGCGTCGGCCTGGCCCTCGGGCGTCGTGGCCCCGGTGCCGCTGATGGTGACCGCGGCGGTCGACTCGAACTCGTAGGCCCTCGCGGGCGAGGTCGACACCACGATCGACACGGCCGCGCGCACGCTCTCGCCCGCGACGCGCACCGACTGGATGTTCGCGTCGAACACGTGCCCGCGCGCCCCCATCACGCGCGCGCCGCGCTGCCCGGTCGCGGGCGCCGCGGTGGTGACCTCGGGTCGCGCCGCGAGCGCCATCACGATCGCCTCGTGGGCCGCGCTCGCGAGCGCGTCGCCGCCCGCGCCCGCGTTGTTGGTCACGGCGCCGACGTCGACGAACACGCGCCGCCCGCGCGCGTCGCCCGCGGTGATCACCGCGAGCAGGCCGTCGGGCGTGCGGCCCTCGAAGAGCGCGACGCCGCGGCCCGTGAGCGCGCGGCTCGCGAGCGTGACCGTGCCCACCATCACGAAGCCCGCCGCCACCGCGACGTCAACCCAACGCGAGCGAGATGGAGTCATGAGCCTGTCGCCCTCCATGCGAGGCAGTACAGCCCCGCCGCGCAGGGCTGTCAAACGCCACCGCGCCGCGCATCCTGGGCGTCGCCACTGCGCCGCGGCTCCGCGGAGCCGCGGCTGGTCTCGCGCTGGCGGCCACCCTTGACGCACGGCGTCATAGGACTATCTTCCGGCCGCGACAGGAGAACCATTGCATGAACCTCGAAGCCGTGACGCGTCCGATGGAGATGTTTCGTGAACAGATGGAGCGCCTCGGGGCGCAGTGGGCGAAGCAGGGGCGCCACGCGAGCTCGATCGCGCTGCGCAACAGCGCCACCGCGCTCGCCCGCACCGCCGAGCGCCTCGACACGCTCGCCGACCGGCTCGCCGACGCGCCCGCCGAGGTGAAGGCCGACGAGGTGAAGGCCGACGAGGCGAAGGTCGAAGAGGTGAAGGCCGACGAGGCCACGAAGGCCGTCGACGCCGACAGCTTCGCGAAGGTCGAGGCGACGCTCGAAGAGGCCGCGCCCGTCGAGGCGAAGGCCGAGGAGCGCGTCGTCGAGCCTGCGAAGGTCGAGGCGCCCGCGCCCGCGGGCTCGCGCGCCGAGTCGCACCACGGATCGAAGAAGAAGCACCGCAACCGCCGCGCGTGATCGTCGAGCGCGGGCGCTGTCGTAACGCGCCGCAGCCGCGTGTCCGTCAGGACCGCGGGCGTGATCACGACGTCGCCGGTACGCGCCGCAGCCGCGTGTCCGTCAGGACCGCGGGCGTGATCGCGACGTCGCCGGTACGCGCCGCAGCCGCGTGTCCGTCAGGACCGCGGGCGTGACGGGCGCGCCATCAGAATGCGCGTCTACCACGCAACCATCCGAGCGCGACGCCCGATAACGCGCCCATGGAACACGATCCCTCACGTCTGTGGCCGCTCGGTTACCACCTCACGTTCGTTCCCTACGGCACGTGGCTCCCTGGCGACGACCGGGGCTGGCATCGTCACGGCGACGGTCCGGCCCACCGGTCGCCGTCGCGCGCGCTGGCGGGTTGGTGCGCCGAGCGGATGCGCGCGCGGGCGCTCTTCTTTGACCGCGCGCAGCGCGAACTCATCGAGCGATCCATTCGGAAGAGCTGCCACCATCGGGGATGGACGATTCACGCGCTGACGGTGCAGGCCGAACACGTCCACGTGGTGGTGACGGCGGCAGCCGAGCCCGACCACGTCAGCGCCTACCTCAAGCAGTGGGCGACGCGCCTCCTTCGCGACGAGGGCGGCGTTCCGCACGAACAGCCCGTCTGGGCGCGCCATGGCAACACCCGCATCCTCCTGACCGTCCCGCGGTTCCAGCGCGCTGTCCGCTACGTGTTCGACGACCACCACGGCTGAAAAACGGCGCGTACCGACGACGTCGCGATCACGCCCGCGGTCCTGACGGACACGCGGCTGCGGCGCGTACCGACGGCGGGTCGGTCACGCCCGCGGTCCTGACGGACACGCGGCTGCGGCGCGTACCGGCGGCGGGTCGGTCACGCCCGCGGTCCTGACGGACACGCGGCTGCGGCGCGAGCCGATGCCACCGGATCACGAATCCGAGCGCCGCGTGACGCGTGCCGATGGCCCCAGACTCGCGATCCGGGGGCGCCACGGGGCGCGCGGATGGCCCCGGACTCGCGATCCGGGGCCGTCTCGACGCGCCCGGAGCGCGGCGGTCACTTCGTCGGGGGCGGCTCGGGGGTCGCCGCGGGCTTCTTCTTGCGCTGCGTCGCCTCGGGCGCGGGGAAGAACGTGTCGACCCAGCGCGCGTCGAGTCTGCGCTCCGACGCCAGCGCCTTGAGCGCGCCCTCGACGCCGAGGAGCACCCGGTCGGCGTCCTCGCGCAGCGACACGGTGCGCGCCGTCACGCGACCCGCCTCGGCGAAGGCGTCTTCGCGAGCGCGCACTGCGGCTTCGCCGCGCTCGATCACCGCCCCGATCGTCGCGAGGTGCTTCTTGCGCAGCTCCGCGGGCGTCTCGTCGGCCTTCAACTCGCGCGCGAGGTCGCGCAGCGTCGGGAGCTGTCCCTCGAGCGCAGGCTTCACCGCGGCCATGAGCCCGTCGGGAAAGAGCCGCGCGTAGAGCGGCGCCTTGCGGTCCTGTCGCACCTCGGCGAGCACGTCGATGTGCACCTGCTCGGTGGCGCCGTCGGCGTCCAGGTCGCGGCGGCGCACCAGCGCGTGGGCGCGTCCGATGGCGCGCTGCCGCGCGCGGCGCTCGCCGTCGAGCGTGCCCCACTTCGTCAGCAGCGGCTCGACCTTGCGCTGCAACGCGCCGACGGCCTTGTCGCCATCGTCCGCCGCGAGCGCCAGCGCGTCCGCCACCGCCGCCACGTAGCCCTGCACGTCGTCCCATGATCTGTCCGCGAGCGTTCGTCGTCCCATCGCGTTCCTCCCGTGAGTCTGGCCAGGCGTCGCTTCGGTACCGAATCACCGCGGGGAGCGTCAATGCGAAAGCGCGGTGCTGGGATTCGGAGCGGGGCCTCCGGCTCCCCGCCCGAGATGCCCGACGCCGCGGGAGGACCTACTCCGAGTCCCAGCGCGGTGAGGTGCGGCGCCCCTTGCCAAGAAGGCGGAGTTGTTGTGCCATCTCGGCCACGCTTACGAGATCGCGTCTCTGGGGGCCGATCGTCGCGGATGCAGATGACCCATCGAACCTTATGCGAAGTAACCGCATGAGTTCGTAGAGGTTCCTGCGCTCGCTGCCCCAGCGTGCGGGCGATCTCGTCGATCGAGAACGTATCCTCGACAGCCGCTTCGCCGTCGCTTTCGCCGCATGCCTCGCCGCGCCTGTTCGACGCGCTCCCGCAGGTGCTCGCGACGCGTCGCCGATGGCCCCGTTCGAGAGCGCCCGCCATCGCACGGATGAACAGCTCGCGCCGTGAGCGACGCGCCATTCCTCTCGTCGAGAGCGACCCATCCTCCTGCGCGCCCACGGAGCCTTTCGACGCGGCCTCAACGCCAGAACGTCTGCAGATCGCAGGCTCGTGTGCCCAGCGCGTGGCACACCCGCACGCGAGGCGCACCCTCGGCGCACGCGCCGCAGTCTTCGAGGCGCACCCCATGGCGCTCGCGATGGAGCCGTCCGATCGCGAGCATCATGGAGCGGCGGCACCGCGGCGTGACCAGCGCGTCGAGCGACGACACCCCTTCGGGCCACGCCACGCGCGCGAGCAGCAGCGCGCGCTGAAAGCCGAAGCCCGCGCACGTCCACCACGCGGCCTCGATCGCGCTCCCCCACGCAGCGCCGTGCGCGCCCGAGAGATCGCCGCGGCGACGCCGCCAGATATCGTCTGCGACGTACCGCGGGACCCAGCCGCGCACCCACAGCGCGCCGTCACGCGCCAGCGCCTCGGCGTGGACCACCTCGCGCGAGGCGCCTTCGACCGCCGCGCCCCAGAATCGCGCGCGAGCCAGCGCGAGCCGTGACTCGGTGCAGCCCGTCACGTCGTCGTCCGAGGAGTGGTCGATCGAGCGGAGCGCGTGGTCCTCCGCCTCGTCGATGCGGTCCATCAAGACGCGCGGGGTCGACGCGTTCGCGAGGATCCATCGCCGCATGCGCTGGCGCGCGGCGCCTTCGAGCGAGCCCGCGGCGTCGAGCGCGCGGTCGTAGTGGGTGACGCACTCGTGAAGCGAGGCGGGGCCGGCCATCCGCGACGCCGCGCCCGCGACGGCGTGCAGTCGCAGCCGGAGCTCGGGCTCCGCGCCCGCGAGCGCGAGGCCACGGCGCGCCACCTCGATCGCGACGCGCGCGCGGCCCTGGTTCATTGCGAGCTCGGCGTGCAGGAGCGCGAGGTGCCCGCGCAGCACCCGCCGCGCCGCGGGCGTCACGCGAGGGAGCAGGGCGCGCGCGGTGATGCCCTCCTCACGGATCATCCGCGCGCACGCGACGGGCCCCCCGCTCACGAGCACCGCACGCGCACGCGCGACCGCGTCGGCCATGCGCGCGGCCGTGGAGTGACCTTCGCGTCGCCTCGCGGGGCGTGACGCGAGCCGCCGCAGCGCCGCGGTGACCTCGGTCTCGGGGAGCGCCTCCGCTGGTGGCGCGGCGAGGGTCCACACGATCGTGCGCCCGACGCGCCCGTCATCGAGCAACTCCGTCGGTACGGTCTGCAACACGCGCGCTGCGCGCTCTGACGAGACGCCCAACCGGCGCGCGATGGCCGCTGTCGGAACGTTGGCGCCTCCTTCGGCGACGACGGTCAGGAGCACCTCCCACGCTGCGTCGGGCGCGCGGTCGCCGCCCCACGCGGCGCTGACTGTCTCTCGCCATCGTTCGAGCGCTCCCGGCATGTCGCGCGGTGACGTTCGCGCATCGCGGCCCCGGGCGCCAGCGCGCGCCACCCTGTCGCGCATGAGCACCCCCCCTCGCATGACCCGCTGCGCCATCACCGGCGTCGAGGTGCCGCTCGACGAGGCCTTCGCGCTCGACCTCCGGGCCGCCTACGACAAGCTCCGCGGCCTGCGCGCCGAGATGGCCGCCGTCGAGCGCCTGATCGACACGCTCGCGTTCACCATGATGCAGATCGCCGGCCCGCCGAAGCGCGAGGTGCGCCAGCGGTTGACCGTCAGCTTCGGCGTCGCCGCGGCGCTCGACACCGGCGCCGCGCGCGGGCTCTTCGTCCCCTGGCAAGAGCTCCTCCGTCGCCAGTCGGAGCAGGCGACGCAGCGGATGCTCCGGCACCCGTACTACGGCGCGGGGCTGCGCGCCCTGAGCGACGCGCAGCGGCTCGACGCGGTGACCCTCGGGCGCCAGCTCCTCGGGCGCCTCACCAGCCGCGTGGGCCAGGTCGAGCTCGACGTGCGCCTCGCGGTCTCGTGGGGCGCGGCCACGGCGCTCCTCAGCACGGCGCCCGACGACGCCATCGAGCGCCTCGCCCAGGCCGACGCGAAGGGACTCCCCGCCCTCGGCATCCCCGCGCCGCTCGTGGGCGTGGTGACGGAGGCCCTGCGGCGCTACCGCGAGGCCGCGCCGTGAAGGCAAGGCTCGTCGTCGGCGAGGGCGCGTGGCCCACGGTCACGGTGCTCCGCCACGCGCTGACCCCGGCGCGCGCGGGCGCACGGATCGTGCTCGACCTCCACGGGCGCGGCGCGTCGATGCTCCGCGACGAGGCGCGCGCGTTCGTTCGAGAGCGCCTCGACGGGTGGTACGACCTCGCGGACCGCCGCGCCCCAGCGTCCCCCTGGCGCTACCGCCCGACCGACGCGGGCGACCGTGCGCTACGGCACGTCGTCTCGGGGTGGGCGGTGACCCTCGGCGTCGACGCGCTCGCTCTCGAGGTCGACGCGCTCGTGGGCGCGGCCCGCGCGCTGACCGCCGCCGCGCGCGGCCCGTCGGACTCGCTGCCGGCGATCACCCTGCTCGACATCGTGCGCGCGCTGCGCAGCCCGCGTCACCCCTCGCTCCTGGCGACGCTCGCGCCCGTCACCGCCGTCGACCCGATCCGCCTGCGCCCGCTGCTCGACGCGCTGGCGACCGCGCTGCGGTACCCCGCGGTGTTCTCCGCCGTCTGTTCGCCGGAGTTGTCGCGCTCGGGCCGCACCGACGACGTCACGTGGTTCGAAACCCCGCGCGCGCACCTCGAGCCCGTCGAGTGGCAGCTCCTGACCCGCCTCGCCGTGGCGGCTGCGATCGAACGCTGCGCGTCCGTGGCTCCCGTCGAGGTCGTCGTGATCGATCCGGCGCGAGGCGCAGGCACGTGCATCGAGCCGACGTGGTTCCGCGAGGCGGCGATCGTCACGGCCGCGTGGACGCCGGCCGGTGAGTCCGCCGACGTCGTGCTCCGGCCGTGGGTGGGGGCCGCCGCGCACGCGTGGATCGCGCCCAACGCGCTGCGCTCGAACGTGTGGGAGCGCTGCCTGCCGCCGGGCGCCTTCGAGGCCCTGCGGTCGCTGCGCGCGGGCGAGATGATCGCCACGACGCTGACCCGCGGCGCCGAGTGGTTGCGCCGGCCGGTCGTGCGCGACGACGCTCCGAACGAGGCGCTGCGGCCGACCCGGCGTCGCGCCGACGCAGCGCCGTCGCACGTGGCCGACGCCGCGGCCGAGGCGCTCCGCGAGCGCACGCCGTCGCAGGGGCTGCTCGGTCGCATCGCCTCGCTCCCCGCGCTGCGCCGCGCGTGGCACCGGCTGCGTACTGGCAACCTCGACCTCTTCGGGACCGACATGGTCACGGCGCGCGCCTTCGCGACGAACCTCGGCGCCTCCCTGGTGACGCTCCGCGCCGAGATCCTCGACGGCACCTACCGCCCGCTCCCGCTGCGCCGCGTGACCATCCCCAAGCCCGACGGCGGCGTGCGCCCCCTGGGCATCGTGACGGTGCGCGACCGCATCGCGCAGACCGCCTGCCTCGATGTGATCGACCCCATCATGGACGCCACCTTCTCCGAGCACAGCTACGCGTATCGCCACAGGCGCGGCGCGCCCCTCGCGGTGCTCGCGGCGATGGACGCGCTTCACAACGGCGCGCGGTGGCTCGTGCGCTGCGACGTCTCGCAGTGCTTCGACTCGCTCGACCACGAGGTGCTCTTCCGACAGGTCCGCGAGGTCGTGCGCGACGACGACCTCGTCCACCTCCTCGGGCTCTGGGCGCGCGCCGACATCCTCGTCGGCGAGGACCTCGTCGCCAGCGAGATCGGCGTGCCCCAGGGTACGGTGCTCGCGCCGTTGCTCTGCAACCTCTACCTCACGCCGCTCGACCGAGCCCTCGAAGACGCTGCGGTGTCCTTCATTCGTTACGCCGATGACCTGCTCCTCTGCGCGGCCGATGAGGCTGCTGCGCGCGAGGCGCTCGCCCTGGTCGAGCGCACGCTCTCGGGGCCGCTGCGCCTGCGCCTGAACCCACGCAAGACCCTCGTCGCGCGCGCCGACGACGGCATCGACCACCTGGGCTTCAGGCTCTCGACCTCGGGGCTCGACATCCAGCCCGAGAAGATCGACCGGCTGCTCGGCGAGGTGCGGCGGCGCCTCGGTGAGGTGACCCGCGCGCACGGCGACGGCGAGGCCGCGGTGCGAGAGGCGTTCGCGTCGGTGCTCGCGGTGCTCCGCGGCTTCGCGGCGTACTACCAGAGCGTGGGCGCCGCGCCGAAGGTCGAGGCGTCGCTGGCGCGCGCGGGCCGCGCGGTCGAGGCGCTCTCCATCGACGCGCTCCCGCCGGCGCTGCACGACCACCCCCTCTGGCGGCGGCGCGACGCCCTCTGGCGAGGGGAGCTCCCCGAGCGTGAGCGTGAAGCTCCGCCGCCCGCGGGCCTCTACCTCGATCGCCGCGCGAAGACGGTCGTCGATCCCTTCGGCCGTGACCCGGCGCCGCCCGCGCCGCCTGCGGCGCCCGAGCCCACGGAGCCGCTCGCGCGAGGCATCCTGATGGATGAGGGCAATCTGCATGTGCTCCGGCACGGCGTGTACCTCACGCTGCGTGGGGAGCACCTCGTGCTTCGCGCGCGGGGCGACGCGTTCGAGCGGGTCCCACTCGGTACGCTCCGCTCCATCACGGTGTCGGGCCTTGGCACCGGGGTCTCGACGGCGCTGGCTCGCTGGCTCTCGCGCGCGGGCGTGCCGATGCTCCTCGGCGCGCCGACCGACACCGAGTACACGCTGATCACGTCGCCGGCCCTCGGGACGCCGCGCGTCCGTGCGGCGCAAGCGATCCACCGCGACCAGCCCCACGTCGCTCGCTGCGGGCTCGCGATGCTCCACGGAAAGATCGCGGGACAGGCATCGGTGCTGCGCTACTACGCCAAGTACCGCCGCCGGCGCGCGGACTCGCTCCACAGTGCCCTCGACGACGCGGCCGCGCGCATCCGCGACGCCGCGGATCGCGTGGCGGCGCTCTCGACGGAGGGCTGGGACGCGCAGCGCAAGGTCGCGATGGGGCACGAGGGCATCGCCGCGGCCATCTACTGGGACTCGGTCGCGAAGCTGGTGCCGCCGGAGCTGGGCTTCTCCGCGCGATGCACACGCGGCGCGACGGACCCCATGAACCAGTGCCTCAACTACGCCTACGGGTGCTTGTACGCCGAGGTGTGGCGGGCCGTGCAGCAGGCCGGGCTTGACCCCTGCGTGGGCGTCGTCCACGGCAGCGAGCGTGGCGACGCGAGCCTCGTGTTCGACCTGGTCGAGGAGCTGCGGCCGAACTTCGGCGACCGGCTGATCCTCTCGCTCCTGGGGCGCGGGTTTCGCCCGTGCGTCGGCGCGCGCGGCGTGCTCTCGACGGCCTCGCGGCGCACGATCGCGCGCGCGTTTCGCCGCGTCGCCACACGCGGCGCGCGGCGGCGCGGCGCCACCCAGTCGCTGTCGAAGATCGCGCTCGCGCAGGCGCGCGCGTTCCGCGCTGTCGTGCTCGGCGAGGCCACGTCGTACAGGGCGTTCCATATGCGCTGGTAGCTCGCGATCCCGCAGCGCCGAGGCGAGGCTGATCCGGGCTGGCGTGTCTCCTCGCTCCCGCTCGGGTCTCCTCTTCAGTCGACTGACGGCCGCGCGCTCGTTCCCGCGCCCGCCTTCAGCCCCGCGCTGCGATACCATCGCGCGCCGTGCGCTCTCCCTCACTCCTCCGCTCGCTCGTGCTCGTCGTGTTTGTCGCCGCGGGCTGCCACTCGTCGGCGGGCACCGTGCGCGTGCTCCCCGCGGTGGCGCGCGCCGCGTCGCCGCCGCGCGACCCCGCGGTGGTGCGCGTTGCGACGCTCAACGCGCACCGCTACTTCGACACCGTGTGCGACTCGGGCCGCTGCGCGCGTAGAGACTACGAGGCCCTGCCCGACCCCGCCGCGTTCGCCGCGCAGACCGACGCGCTCGCCGTCGCCGTCACGCGCCTCGACGCCGACGTGGTGTGCATGCAGGAGGTCGAGAGCGAGCGCTCGCTCGCGGCCCTGCGCGACCGGCTCGGGGGCGCGTTCCCCACCGCGGTGCTCGGAGACCTCGACCAGCCGGGGTCGGTCAACGTCGCCGTGCTCTCGCGCGACCCGCTGCTCGAGGCGCACGGCCACCGCGAGCGCGCGCTCGTGCGACCCGACGGGTCTCGCACCACCTTCTCGCGCGAGCTGCTCGAGGTGCACCTCTCGCACGCGGGGCGCCGGGTGATCGTGTTCTCGGCCCACTTCCGTTCGAAGGTGCGCGACGACGCGGGGCGCCGCCTCGCCGAGGCCGTGGCCGCGAGAGAGATCGTCGACGCCGCCGCCGCGCAGCACCCCGACGCGCTCGTCGTGCTCGGCGGAGACCTCAACGACACGCCCGGCTCCCCCACGCTCGACGCGCTCGAGCGCGGCGCGTCGCTCTCGCGCGCGGCCGCCGACCTCGCGCCCGACGCGCAGGCCACCTACGCCGCGTGGCAGGGACCCGTCGCGCTCGACCACCTCTACGTCGCCGCGCGCGCCCGAGGGCGCTACGTGCCGGGCTCGGCGCGCGTGCTCCGCGACGCCGACGGCGCGGGCTTCGGCGGCTCCGACCACGCCTCGCTCCGCGCGGATTTCACGTGGCCGTAGGACCGCGCGCGACGCCTTGTCAAGCCAGGGGAGGGGGTCTTGTTCTTCACAGAAACGTTGTGATATTCCGCGCCTCCGTGGATGCCGTCGATGCGCCGCACCGCAACGGCGCGACGGTGAGCGGGAGTGATGGTGTCGTTGATGAACATCTCCACGTTGACAACCTTCACGGTGATCCTGCGGCCTCCGGTGAACGCCGAGGGGCGCTCGCGCCGATGGAGCGGTCACTGCCTCGACCTCGACCTGGGCGTCTCCGCGGGCTCGGCCTCCGAGGTGCGCATGCGCCTCGCCACCTCCATCGCCGCGGCGATCGGGGCGTCGAGCGCGCCGCCGCAGAACGTCCGCAGCCGCCGCGGCACGAGCGACAAATCCCTCTGGGACGTGGCCCGCGCCTCGCCCATCGTCACGCGCCAGACCGTCGAGACCGACGCCGGGCCCATCGAGGTCCGCTACGTCCAGCCGCTCGAGTCCGCCGTGGCGTGAGCCGTCTATCTCTCCGATGCCCCGCACGATCCTGACCGCACGCCTCGTCGACGCCCTTCGCGCCGCCGTCGCCTTCGACCGCGCCGGCCGCTCGAACCGCGAGGGCCTCGAGCGCC
>JBDHVF010000128.1:0-13685 GCA_039809605.1 Polyangiales bacterium
CGCACGATCTCGCCCGAGCCGATGGTGCTCGGGTCGCGCTCGCGGAACAGGGCGAAGTACGACTCCAGGATCTCGGCACGGTCGCTCGTCAGACTCGACCAATCGAAGGCGGGGGACTCCGGCTCTGCCATGGCGCCGTGGACTCTACCGCCGCCAGAGCTCCGGGCCTACGCCGCTGGACCGTGACGGTATCTACCCCGGCAAACGAAGCGCTCCGCGAGCGACCCGCGGATCCCTGCTGAGGTTGCCGGCCTCCCAGAACGGCGGTGACGGAAAATGTCCAGGCCGGGACAGTGCTCCCTTGTGGCCACCACTTCTTTGGGCTCTTGTATCGGTTTTGTGGAAGCAGCGCGCGTGGGTTGCGCTCGCAGGCACGGCAACTCGCAGCGAACCGGAGCCAGAGGAGGGGCGTCTGCCCCCGCCTTCGATGTACCACCGAACCGGGGGGTCGAACGCCGCCACGATCGCTCCGAAACGCTACGATTCAAGGCGTTTGCGCGCGCAACCTTCACGCCGTGCTTCCACTAATCCGATACGAGAGCCCTGCTTTTGGGTGCAGTCTGCTGTCCACGCGATCCACCTGTTCCCGACCGCAGCATCTCTTCCACGCGATATCCACGATGTTTTCGCGGTCACCCGACGGAACCGCGATCTCATGAGTTCGGAGGAGTAGGGGCATGGCCGACAAGTTTCCTCAGGACGCGGTTGAGGACCTGCTCGTGCGCCGCCATCGGCGCTGTTGCGTCTGCCACCGCTTCTGTGGCTTCAAGATGGAGATCGACCATATCGTCCCGGGCGCTGAGGGAGGCGCGGACACGGCGGACAACGCAATCCCCGTGTGCTTCGAGTGCCACGCCGAGATACACACCTACAACGATCTGCACCCGCGCGGCCGGAAGTTCCGGCCGTCGGAGCTTCGCCGCCACAAGGAACAGTGGCTCGCACTCTGCACCGTCGGCACGGTCGGGGCCGAGCCTCCGGCACGCGAGGCAGGCGGAGTCGGTCCCATCCAGGCCCTCGTCGACGAGTTGGAGTTCAACTCGACGCTCACGTCGTTGCCGAGGATCGGGGTGTTCGGCGGCCCCTTCGTGGACGACCAGTTCCGCCGGGCGATCGAGCGCGGCGCGGCCGCGCTCCTGCGCGACGACCTCAAGCGGCTCATTCTCGACGCCTACGCGAAGATGCATCAGGCCAACGCGCTCGCGAACGGCTTCGGCGTCTGCGCGTGGGGATCGGACGCGTGGGCGAACCTGCTGGGTGCACGACGCCGCGACGACGAGCGCGACAGCGGAGAGGGATCGCACGGTGGGCGCAGACGCTATCTCGACGCGCGGGCGGGCGCGAGGCGTAGGCGCGGGTTCCGCCCGTCGGTGCCAATCGCGCCGATGCCTCGCACGGCCACAAGCATGCGCCGGTCGATGCATGAAACTCTGCCTCCCTGCGCGGGCTCGAGCACGTCGAGTGTCCACCACGCTCGCGTCGTGAACGTGCTTGGGGTCGCCCGCCCACGAAACCCTTGCTCCCCCACGACGAGTGTCCGTGAAGCTCAAGGACCGCGCGCCATTGCTGGGCGGCAACGGCGCGCGACCGCTTGCGCGAGGGCTCACCTGTGAGGCAGCAGGTCAGGCGTCGGCGTGACCTCGTCGGCGAGCGGGTAGCGTGCGCGATCGATGTCGTTCAGCCCGCGCTCGCACGCACGGGCGAACTCATCGAAGTAGCGGAGGCGCTCTGCCGTGCGGAGGCATCGCCGGAACCCTTCGGCCGCCACGCGGAGGACGCGCGCCTCGGGGGGCCCGCAGTCGAGGGTTTCGCCCTCGTTGCACCACACCTCGATGATCTCGGGGTGGCGTCGAATTTCGGGTGGCGGCGGGATCGCGGCGACGCACCGCGCGAACTGTACGAACACCGCCGCGAGGCGCTGGTTGGCGGCCACCTCCCAGCGCGGCGCGTGGTGGTTCTCCGTGCGGCCGTGCCCGGTCTCCGCACGCGTCGCCGCCTCGGGCAGCTTGCCCTCGTCTTCCAGCCGCTCGAAGCACGCGCGCACCTTGTCGTGCAGCGCGCTGCGGTTGCCCTTGAGCGCGCAGACCCAGTCGGCCTTGCGGGCCACGATCGTGGCCATCGTCTCGCGGCAGCAGCCGTTGGCATCCAGCGTCACGATGGCGCCCTCGATCTTCAGCAACTCCAGCAACCGCCGCGTGACCTCGGGCTCGGTCGGCGCGCCCTCGGTCGACGCGGCGGCCAGCAGCACCTTGGCCTCCGCGGCCCACACATGGACCATGTGCAAGGGAGTCTGCCCGTGCACCCCGACGCCCTTGACGGCCTTGCCGTCGACGGCAAGGACCTTGCCTCGCAGGGGTTCGGCGATCGCGAGCATCCAGGCTCGAAAGCGCTCTTCAAACACCTTGGGCTCGAGCAGGCTGAACACGCGGCGCAACGTGTCGGCCGAAGGGAGGCCCGCCGACAGGTCGAGCCACGACGCCAGCCACGCACGCTTGCCCCTGGCGAACACCAGGATCTCGTCCCAGCCCTCGGCCCCGCACAGCACGCCGACGAAGACCACTCCGAGGATCGTCATCATCGGGTGCAACACACGGCGCTTCACCCGGCGCGGATCCGCGAGCGTCTCGAAGTGAACCTGGAACGCGGCCTTGGCCTTGCGCTCGGGACCCGTCGAACATCTGGAGCTCTGCATCCCTCCGATTTATGTCGCCGGAGCCTCCTGGCAACCCCTCAGAATCTCAACGGTTTTCATGCGCTCGCCCTGCGCTGCACCCAGAGGTCGTAGGCACAGCGCGTGTCCGGTCCGCGGAAGCGTGGCAGCGACCGCGCCGTGAAGGCGCGATACGCCGACTCGGCCAGCCAGAAGCGGGCGCGCGCGAGGTGTGGGCGCAGGCGCTCTCCCGTCGGGCCGAGCGCGTCGACGTCCTGCGCGGGCACGAACGCGACGGCCCTTGCGTACGTCGCCGTCGCGCGAGCCGTCGCGCCGGACCCTCGCAGCGCGTCGCCGAGCTGCGCCAACGCCCTCGCGCGGAGCCACGGCGACACCCCTCGCGCGTGCCGTCGGAGCCACGCTTCGTGGAAGCGGACGCTCTCGCTCCAGCGTCTCGCGCGCTCGAAGATCGAGGCCACGTCGAGCTCGACCTCGGCGACGTGGTCGCGGTCGTCGGACACGCGCGCGCGCTCGCGCACGTCCCGCTCCGCGCCCACCGCGTCACCGAGGGCGATGCGGTAGGTGAGGGCCCGCTCGATCCACGCGCGCGCGCGGTGTCGTTTGCGGTCGGCGACTCCGCGGCGGCGCGACGTTCGAGCGCCGCGGCCGCCTCGTCGAAGCGGCCCTGGGCTTCGTGCTCGCGCGCGTCCTCCGGGGAGGCGACAGCCTGCGCGCTCGCCCGCGCCGTTGCGAACGCCATCACGAGCCCGAAGACGAGCGAGAGCAGGCGCACCGCAGCGAGTTCATCACGGAGAGCAGCGGGAGGAAACCGCCGCCGAGCCCGCGCGCAGAGCCGACCCGAGGAGATGAACCACGCCGTGGAGGGCCACGGCGGATGGCGAACGCGGCCTTGATCGGCTCACGTCGAGCAGGCGTCGTACCCCGAGGGGGCCGCCACGCGCTCGCTCTCCTCGATGCACCGCGGTCGTGAATGCGATCGTGTGCGCAGTGAGCACGCTCGTCTCGCGTCTCGCTCAGCGCGCGTTGGCGTTGCGGGAGTCCCCGTTCGACGAGGGCCACGCGGAGCGCGCGGGGCCGCGTGACTCCGTGGCGAGGACGAGGAGCTGTTCGTCGTCGGTGTGTACCGCGAGGTCGCCCGTGGGCGAGAGCACCGGCGCCGACGCGTTGACGCCTTCGGGCACGGCGAGCGTCCAGCGGAGGCGCCCGTCTTCTCCGACCGCGCTCACGGCGCGACCCACGCCGAGGTAGACCACGCCCGCGTCGCCGACGACGTGCGTGGCGAAGCGGTTGTAGTCCGTGCGCGTCGCGGGCGCCGCGAGGGATCACGCGCGCGTGCCGTCGCGGCGAATGGCCTGGAGCTGTCCGGCGGCGCCGTCGCTGCGGTGGACGTTGACGTAGACGTAGACCGTGCCCGCGGAGCCCACGATGGGGCCGCCCATGAGCAGGTCGACCTGCCCGCGCGTGGAGCGCGCGAGGTCGACGCGCCACAGGTCGCGCCCGGTCGCGATGTCGCGCGCGACCATCACGTACGAGCTCAACCCGAAGAAGGCCACGTAGACCCTGTCGCTGTCGATCGCGGGCGGGAGCGGGTGCCGGAGCGTGCCGTCGACGATCTCGACGGGGCGCGTCCAGAGCAGGCGGCGCCGCGCCATGTCGAAGGCGCGGTCGAGGCACGCGACGGTCGCGCCACCGATCGCGCACTCGTTGACGTTCGACCAGTCGCGCTGCTGAAAGAGCCGTCGCCCCGCGAGGTCGTAGCCCTCGAGACGCCCCTCGGTCGTGCCTGCCTGCGTGACGACCACCGGGCCGAGCCCGGCGGGGACACCCACGAAGCGCACGAGCGTGTCGGCGACCGCGTAGGGCGGGCGAGGGGAGCAGTCGGTGCCGAAGCGCCAGACGCCGCGCGCCGCGACGTCGCCGAACATGCTCGTGAGCAGCACGTCGCCGCCCGTCGAGAGGCGCACGTTGCCGCCGAGGATCGCGCCGCCGCGCGAGGGCTCCACGGCCGGTGTTCGCCAGCGCTCGCGCCCGCATGCGTCGATCGCGACGACCCCGCGGCCGCGCGTCGGGGTCGCGTAGGGCGCGTAGATCGTCCCGTCGGCGTCGATCGCGACGTGGCCCGCCACGCCCGCGACGCGGAACCGCACCGTCCCTGCGGCCAACGGAGGCCCGCAGTCGGGCACCGCGGGCGCGTCGGCGGGCGCATCGGCAGCTTCGGGTGCGGGGACGTCGAGCCCCGTGCGCGCTCCACACGTGTGCACTGCGAGCGCCGCCGCGACGACCCACGCGCATCTCGGTGCCAGGCCCTTCACGCAGCGGAGCCTATCGCGCGAGGCAATGCATTTTCTCGCCGCGCGGCGCCAGTTTCGGCACGCGGGCCGCCGTGGCACACGCAGCCCTCGTCGCAGAGCGCGAAGCTGCGTAGATCCATGGGGCGCCTACGCCAAGGAATTTCCGCGCGGAAAATCTCGCGCGAGCACCTGCGCCCGTTGCGAAACTGGCGCTGCCGCGAGTGCCTCGCGGTCTCGCTGAACGCGACGTCTGGCGTGCGCATCGTCGAACGCCGTCGACTTCTGTCGCCTGCCGTGAGCGGAGCTCCAGGTGGAGGCGGCAGAGTCCCGCCGGTCCGAGACCAAACCCGGTCGCGCCTCGAGAACATGCTGGACGGGCGCGGCCGCGCTCGCAGACTGAGGCGCATGCAGACGCAGTCGGGCGAGGGTGGTCGTGGGCTCGGGGCCTTCCCCAGGGAGACGTGCACCGTTCGGGTCGAGCGGGTCGTCGAGACGCCCGGACGACGCGGCGGCGGGCGCGGCCCCGGCGTCTGCGTCGTGCCCGAGCGCGTGGTGGAGCACCTTCGCCGCGTCGAGCCGGGGCGCTATCGCCTCTCGTGCCTCGATGGCAGGCGGCACTTCGTCAAGCACGGCGCCTGCGTCGTCGAGGTCGACGCACGAGGCTCGATGCCCAGGAGGGTGCCTCCGAGGACTTCGCGCGACTACGAGCGGCGTGCGCCGAGGCGGCGACGCGCGCGTCCAGACGTTCACGCCGAGGTCGGCACGACGGCGTCGCACGCGGGCCCCGATGTGATGGGCGAGCTCACCCGTCTGCGCCGCGAGCTCGAGCGCCGCGACCGTCGCGCCCAGCCCGTGCAGCGGCTGCGGGCCGAGATGCGCCGGGAGCATCGGTCGCGGCTGCGGACGCTCGAGCGCCACTTCGATCGGGCCGTCGCGCAACGCGATCAGGCGCGGCGCGAGGTCGACGCCCTGCGTGCCGAGCTCGACGCCGCGCGCCGGGACATCGAGGCGCTGCGCGCGAGGCGCGGCGTGGCATCGCGCGAGGCCGCCGCGACGAGCGCCACGCGCAACGGGCCACGAGGAGTCGCGTCGTCGACGCCGACGACTGCTGCGCCTTCGGCGCCTGCCGAAGAACGCGCTCAGCGGGTCGATCTCTCGGGACTCCTCGGCGCTGAGCTCGCCCGCGCGCGGGCCACGATCCTCTCGCTCCGCGCCGACCTCGCGCGCGTCAGCCACGAGCGCGCAGCCGAAGCTCGCCGCGCCGAGAGCGCGCGGCAACAGGTGCTCGTGCTGACGGTGCTGCTGACGCGCGCGATCAGCACGCCGCCTCGCCCGGCGCCGGTGGCCGTGGCGGCGCCCTATCCGTGGCCCGTGGCGCCCTTCGACTCCGCGCCCGCGCTCCTGTCTCCGGTCGACGCGGTCGTTCCGGCGTCGGACCCGGCCGCGTCGATCACGTCGTCCCACGAAGCGACGCCGCATGAGGGCGGCGACGCGGCCCCCGCCGAGGTCGTAGAGCCGCAGGGGCTCACGAGCGCGACGAACGCGCACGTGGAGGATGCGCGCCGTTCCGAAAGGCCGAGATCGAGCTCGTGGTGGAAGGCCATGCGTGCCATGGCTCTGGTCTCGATGTGGCTCGTCGAGTGGGCCACTGCGAGGCACGCCCTCGGCGCAGCGGGCATGCGAGCCGGCTGGCGATGGCTCCTGGCGGTCTGGCTCGCGAGCACGCTCCTCCTGTGCGCGGCGCTCGCATTGGAGAGGTTCACCTCTCGCCGCGCCGCGTGATGCCAGGGCGCCGGCCGACGCGGAGGTCGTGGCGGCCATGCGCGACGGTGTTCGCACGGACGCCTCGCTGTCGTCTTCATTGAGATTTAGTAAATGATATTGACTCGTAGATGACGGCGGTCGCCCCCTACGTCGTGCAGCTTCGCGCGCTCCCGTTCGTGCGCGAGGCGCGGGTCCTCACGCGAACGGCGAAGGGCGCGGACGCAGCGCGGGACGGCGTGCTGCGCCTGCGGACTCCCGACGGCGAGCATCGGTTCACGATCGAGCTCCAACGCTCGCACCTCGACCACGTCACGGCCGAGCATCTGGCGCACGCGCTCGGCGTCGAGGGTCGCTCGCGGATCGTGATGGCGCCCTACGTCGGCGTTGCCCCTGGGCGATCTGTTCGAGGAGCGCGGGATCAACTTCGTCGACCTCCAGGGCAACCTCTCTCTGCGCATCGGTGACCGCTACATCGCCCGCATTCAGCGGCGCCGCGCACCGCCGCGCGAGGCGCACGACAAGCCTCTCCGCGGCGCGGGCTATCAGGTGCTCATGGCGTTGCTCATCGAGCCGAAGCTGCTGCGCGCGACGCTCCAGGAGGTCGCGACCGCCGCGGGCACGAGCCGTCAGGCGCCCTTCGACATGCTGCGGCGCCTCGAGCACGAGGGGTTCGCGGCCGGGACCGCGAAGGGCCTCGTCTGGATCGAGCCCCGGCGCGACGAGCTTCTCGATCGCTTCTTCGTGGGGTATCGCGACGTGCTGCGGGCGAAGCTGCTCCTCGGGCGCTGGCGCACGCAGTCGCAGGAGCCACCCGCGCTCGAGGCGAAGCTTGAGGAGGCGCTCGGCGCCCCCGGCGCGTGGCGCTACGGGGGTGCGGCCGGGGGCTATCGCCTCGACAGCTACTACCGGAGCCCGACGACCGCCCTGCAGGTCACCGCGCTGCCGGCGGAGTTCGCGCGCCGCGTGCGGGCGCTGCCGTCGGCTGACGGCAACCTCGTGGCGCTGCGCGTCCCGGGGCCGATCGCGCTGAGCGGGCCGCGCGACGACGTCGTCCACCCGCTGCTCGTCTGCGCCGAGCTTCTCGCGCAGGACGACGAGCGCGCGCGCAACGCCGCGCAGCGGATCCGCGAGAGGTTCCTCGCGTGAGCGCGTGGACGCCCGCGCAGGAGGAGGCGGCCGCCGCCGTGGTCGACGCGGCGGCTCCGGCCGCGGTCGTGCTGATCGGCGCGGCCGCCGTCGATCTTCACGTGCCGATGCACTGGCGTCGGACCCACGACCTCGACCTCGCCCTCGCGGTCGAGCTCGACGCGTTCCGAGCGGCGGCAGGTGTTCGTCGGGGATGCGGCTCCCGATCGCGGTGTGCGGCGGGTTGAGGAGTAGTAAGCGCATGGCGCCCCTCGGAGTACCTGGGCCTCGACTGGACGACCTTCCGCTGGATGATCACCGCAGTGCTCGCGGAGCGCGCCCGCCCGCGACGAGGGTCTCGCTCGTGTGGACGGGCCCCGAGACGCGATCGAGCGTGGCGCGCGACACCGCCGTGGTGGTGCGCGAGCTGTTCGAGGGCGCGACGTGGCACGTGCTGGTGGCGGGCTACTCGTTCGAGCGGGGCGAGGCGATCCTCGCGCCGCCGCACGCCGCGATGCGAGACCGCGGGGTGAAGGTCGAGATGTTCGTCCACCTGCCCGAGGCCGCCGAGGGCCCCGTGGACCCGGAGTGGTACATGCGCACGCACGCAGGCGGCGGCGTGGCGGTCGGCCGCGTGGCCGTTCGGTGACCCGCTGCCCACGCTCTACGTCGGCCCCCGCGCGGCCGTGCCGAGGAGCCACGCGAGCCTGCACGCGAAGTGCGTCGCCGTCGACGGGACGCGGGCGCTCGTGGGCTCGGCGAACTTCACCGACCGCGGGCACGCGTGGAACATCGAGGCGGGCGTGCTCGTCGAGGACGGGCGCTTCGCGGAGGAGCTGGTGCGGCGGTTCCACGACGCGGTGGGCGCGGGGCTATTCGTGGGGGCGTGAGGCACGGACCCGTTTGGGTGCAGGGAGCGTTCCGGTCGGCCTCGAGACCGAGTCCGTAGACGCGATGGAGCGGAAGCTCCTCGAAGCGCCGGCCAAGCGGCCCCTTCGAAAGCGCCCGCTCGAATATGTGGCGCCCTGCTTTTCGGCCAGCCCGATCCCGTCCGCGGGCGGCGCCAACGCCCTGCAAACAAGACGAATTCTGCCGCTTGAAAATGGTTCGACGAAGATCAGCGCGTGGCGCCGGAAAACCGCGGAGGGTATTTCCCGCGGGACATTGTTCGAAAGATTTTCTGCGGCTCAATATTCGCCGCAATATTCTCAACAAAATCGAGGCGGTCGTTTCGAGGCCGTGATTGGCCGATCCTGCGGTGGCCATGGGCTCGTTGGAACCCGACGGAGGGCAGGGCGGCATGAGGCACCAGACCTCCGCACCCATGAGGCAGAGCGTTCGGCTGCGAACGAATTCGTTTGTAACCGAACGATCGCTTGCGGGGGAGCACCAAGACCCTCACGTCGAGCCCGACGTCGCGTGGCGTGCAGTGGCCGCACCCGGCGGCGAGTAATGCTGCTGCACCAGCGCGCAGCGCATGGCCATGAGCGTCGAGCCGGGCGGGTACAACGGCGCGGGATCGCGGTGCCGCACGGGCGTGGTGCAGTCCACGGTGACGCCGGTGCGCGACGGTGTGCCCCTCTGCGTGCGTGCTGTTCGTAAACGCTACGTCTCGTCGAGCCCCTCCGGGTCGTGAGCTCGGCGACGTGTCCCTCGCCGACCTCGTCGCCTACCTCGAGTCGCCGTCGCCGTTCTCGACCCCGACCAGCTCGGGGAGCGTGATGCCCAGCGCACGTGCCAGACGTGCGAGCACCTCGAGGATGGGGTTCTGGAGGCCGCGCTCGATGTGCTGCACGTACTGCTCGGTCACGCTGCGCCCCGCCGAGGTGAACTCGCAAGTCGCGCCGCGCCCCGCGGCGAGCGAGAGCTTCTGCACCGAGGCCAGCACCTCCTCGCCGTCGAGCTCGGCCCAGCGCCGCTCGAAGGCTTCGACCACGGCGCGGTAGCCCTCGGGGTCGCGGTCGCGGTCGACGCGGAGGTTCCACTCGATGCCCTCGCCGAGGGTGCTGCGCGAGAGGTTGCTGCTGCCGACGAAGGCCGTGGCGAAGCCCTCGCCCTCGACGCGCCACCTCGCCCGAGCGCTCGACGCCCCGCACCGTCACCTCGTGCTCCTCGCCGATCGTCGGTCGCGGGGCCTCATGGCGGCGCATGATCGGACCCACGACCCGCTCGAGCACCGACACGCCGTCGGGCGCGGTCGCGTCGCGCGCGGCCGAAGCGCTGCGCGCGATGGGGTACGCGACGGCCCGGTCCCTGCGGCGGGACTCGAGCCTGGATGGAACTCGCCGCAGGCGGATCGTGACCATGGCAAAGACCCTCTTCATCCTGACGCGCGCGCCGCGGTGCGTGAGATGGCGCGGGTCCTCGCGCCCGGAGGGCGCATCGTCCTCGGGGAGCTCGGTCGCTGGAGTGTGTGGGCAGCGGAGCGCCGTGTGCGGGCGTGGTTCGGTGCAGAGACGTGGCGACGCGCGCGCTTCTGGACCCGTGGCGAGCTCGCCGCCCTCGCGCGGGACGCCGGGCTTCGCGTCGGCGGCGTGCGCGGTTCGGTCTTCTTCCCGCCGAGTGGCCTCGCGGCGCGCGCGATGGCTCCCCTCGAGCCGCTGATGCGCCGCATTCACGCGCCCGGTGCCGCCTTCCTCGCGCTCGTCGCCGACAAGACCGAGACCCCACGATGATTCCGAACGACCCGATCGACCTCAGTTGGTGGCAGCGGCGCTAAAGACCCGCGTGGTCCGGCCGTCGTGCCGGACGGGGGACGGGGTCACCGAGCGGTTCGCGCCGAAGTCGCCGTCACTGCACGCTTGCGCGTCGGTGGAGATGTGCTAAGTCGGCTATATATGAAGACTCTGTCATATATCGAGGCGGCGCCTCCCCGGTCACGAGTGAAGCGCGCCGGGGCCTGCGCGGACGTGTGCGGGGAGGTCTGCGATGTCGAGGTCATCCACGCGGATGCAGTGAGGGCGGCGCGTGCGGCGCTGCCTTCACCGGCCGAAGGGGAGAAGCTCGTCGGCCTCTTCGGGGCCTTTGCGAACGCGACCCGACTCGCGCTCCTCGTGGCCCTCCGCTCCGCGCTCGGTCGGGAGCGTCCCGAGCTCTGCGTCTGTGACCTCGTCGCCATCACGGGCGCGTCGCAGTCGATGGTGAGCCACCAGCTCAGCGTCCTCCGTCAACTCGGGCTCGTCACGCCCCGCCGCGAGGGACGCCTCATCTACTACCGCCTCGCTCCGGGGCCGCTCGCCGAGCTTCTCGACGACGCCCTCGCCCTGGCAGGTGGGAGGCAGCCGTGACGGCCACTGCTCCGCTCGCGTCGATACCGAGGAGTTCGAGCAGCTCAGCGTCCGGCTCGCGCGGCCTCTGCGAGGAATCGACGGGCGGCTTCCCCATGCCAGTCCTGCGGCCCCTGCAGGCGATGCCTGAGGAGCCCTTCGCGGGAGATGTGGAAGCTGTCGGGGAAGCTCGCGGCCCCGAACTGTCGCGCGACGTCGCCGACCGGATCGAGCAGGACCTCGCGGGGAATGGAGCCCGCGAAGAACTGCCGCAGGGCGGCGGGGTCATCGCGCACGGCGACGAGAAGGATCACGACGCCATCACGCCGCGAGCGCGCGAGGTCGAGGAGCGCGGGCAACTCGCGGCGGCAGGGCGGGCACCAGGTGGCCCAGAAGTGCACGAGGACGGCATGTTCATGAAACGACCGGAGCGGCGCCGCGGTGCCGTCGAGGCGCAGGAAGCTCACGTCGGGGGCACGCTCGAATCCTCCCAGGGATGCGGCGCGGAAGGCGTTCGGCCGCACCTCTTCGGGATGGACGCGAACGCGGTACAGGGCGACGAGCAGCGCCTGGAGCAGAAGCGCGCCAACGACCGCGATGCCGTATCGTCGCACGATCGAACGGACGCGCTCGCGGAGTGGACTCGACACGACGGGCGAGGGGTCGTCGCACGGAGCGCGAGGCGGCGCAATCGAGCCTTCGGCTTCCTCGCGCGTGCCGCCCTCGCCCTCCTCGCCTGCGCGCTCGTCACGGTGTCGTGCTCTCGGAAGTCTCCCGAGCGGGCCCCCGCGCCGACCGCAGCCGCCACCCAGACATTCAAGGGCGGCCCCGCGGCCCACCCCGGCGACTGGTGCGGCGGACACGGCGTCCCTGAATCCGAGTGCACGCGCTGCAACCCCGAGCTCATCCCGCAGTTCCAGGCGCGCCACGACTGGTGTGGCGAGCACGGCGTACCAGAATCGCAGTGTGCGGCCTGCCACCCCGAGCTCTTGCGGCAGGGGGTAGCGCCTCCGCGCCCACGCGATGGTCGCCCGGCAGGGGAAGCACCCCCCGCCCATGGAGCGCGCGAGGCGCCTACTAGCGACGCCGGAGCGTCGGCCGTCCGCCCCGGCACCACGGTTCGTCTCGCCCGTCCGGAGGTCGCCGAGCGAGTCGGCATTCAGACGGTCGCCGCAGAGACGCGCCCGCTCGCGGACGAGGTCACGGCACCCGTACGGCTCGACTTCGATCCCGCCCGCCTCGCCCGCATCTCGGCTCGGGTCCCCGGGGTCGTTCGCTCGGTCGCCGTGGCCCTCGGGGCGCGGGTGCGGGCGGGCGACCTCCTCCTCACGCTCGACAGCGCCGTCGCGGCTGCGACGCGCGCCGATGTCGTCTCCGCCTCGACGCGCGTTGCGAACGCCGAGAGCGCGCTTCGCCGCGCGCGTGAGATTCGAGCCGCGGGCGTGGGGAGTCAGGCAGACATCGAGGTGGCTGAGACCGCCGTCGCGGCCGCACGCGCCGAGCTCACCTCGCTTCGTGCCGCGAGCACCCTTGCGGGGACGGGAGGCGGGCGAGCGGTGCAGGTCCGGGCCCCACGTGAGGGGATCGTCGTGCGGCGGAGCGCGTCCCTCGGTCAGCAGGTCACCGCCGAGGAGGTCCTGGTCGAGGTCGCCGACCTCTCGCAGATGTGGGCGATGCTTGACGTGCCCGACGCGGAGGCCCCGCGTCTAGAGGTCGGGCAGCGCGTCACGATCACGATGGACGGCATCGTGACGCCCTTCGAGGCGCCGCTCATGTGGCTCTCGCCCGTCGTCGATCCGCACACCCGCACCGTACAGGCCCGGGTCGAGCTCCCGAACGCGGACGGGCGCCTGCGCGCGAACGCCTTCGGCCGGGCACGCGTCGCCGTCGGGTCACCCCAGGCCGGGGTCGTCGTGCCGCGCGACGCGCTCCAGCGGGTGGGGGCTGAAGAGGTCGTCTTCGTCGCGCGCTCGTCGCTCGCCTACGAGGCCCGGGTCGTCGCGGTCGCGCTCCGCACGCCGCGTGAGGTGCAGCTCGTCTCTGGTGTCGCGACGGGCGAGCGGGTCGTCACGACCGGGAGCTTCGAGCTCAAGACCGAGCTCCTGCGCGACTCGATCGGCGCCGGGTGCTGCGACGACGAAGGCTGAGATCCGTGCTCGCCCGCGTCATCGAGCTCTCGCTGCGGCACCGGCTCGCGACGATCGCGCTCACGCTCGTCTTCGCCGCCCTGGGGGGCTGGTCGCTCGCGCATCTCCCGATCGACGCCTTCCCTGACACGACCCCCGTGCAGGTGCAGGTGAACACGGTCGCCCCGGCACTCGGCCCCGAGGAGATCGAGCGTCTCGTAACCTTCCCGGTGGAGCAGTCGCTCACCGGGCTCCCAGGCCTCAGCGAAGTCCGCTCGCTCTCGAAGTTCGGGCTCTCGCAGGTCACGGTCCTCTTCGAGGACGGCACCGACCTCTACCGCGCTCGTCAGGTCGTGAGCGAGCGGCTCACGTCCGTCCGACTCCCCGAACATCTGGAACGCCCGGTGCTCGGGCCCGCGGCGACGGGCCTCGGCGAGGTCTT
>JBDHVF010000129.1:0-13654 GCA_039809605.1 Polyangiales bacterium
GACTGCGACGACCGCGCGACGCTCGACGAGTGGCTCGACCGCGCGGCGACCGCGAGGAGCGCTCGCGAGGTGTTCGAGGGCTGAGCGAGGCGTCGTCGACCGCGACGCCGTCGGCCCCTCCGCGGACGCGCGATCGCGACGTCACGGTACGAGGGGAGGACCAGGCGTTCGCGAACGGCGAAGCCGCGGAGAACGCCGGGCGCGACGCGACGCCGTCGGCCTCTCGGCGGGAGCGGCGTCGCGACGGCGAGCGAGCGCGTACCGAGGCGTCGCGATCGCGCGTCCGCGGAGGGGCCGGTGACGTCGCGATCTCGCCCGCGTTCTCCGCGCCTCCGCCGCTCGCGAACGCGGGTCTTCTCCTCGTTCCGCGACGCCGCGATCGCGCTTCCGCCGAGGAGCCGACGGCCTCACGTCGGGCGCGCGGGCTGCGGCACGGCGCGGGTGCGCACGACGGGGCGCTTGAAGCCCGCGTAATCGCTGGCGCGCGCGAGGCCCCTGTGCGCGAGGAAGCGCCCGCGCGAGAGGATGGCGCCGAGGTGCTGGTTCGCGAGCGTCCACGCGCGCGACGAGGTCGGCGGGCTCGTCGGCCTGTGAGCTCGCGCGGCGGCTCGTTCACTCGTCGTGCAGCAGGCACAGGCGGACGTGTAGACGGCCATCACGATCCGCAGGAATTTGCCCCTCACGGGCGAGCGGGGGCTCTGCCCCCGGACCCCCGGACGAAGCGGGCAGGGCTCCCTCCTCGGGGCTTCCGTGCAGGAGGTGTTGCATGGCGGCGTCTCGCTCGGACCTCCCGTTGCTCGGTCGTGCTGCGGCGGTACGTGGACAGGGGCGCGACCTCTCGCGAACTCCCTCGCTCACGAAGGCGAGGGCCAGAGGAGCCGTCGTGTCGCCGGTCGGCGACAAGGACGTGAGGGAGTTCGGACACGGTGCCATCGCGAGGACACGCCGCGACAGAAGGCACATTCGTAGAGTGTGATCGTTGATGCCGCACGCTCCGCGCTGCGCGTCAGCGAGGCGTCGCTCTCGATCGTGGCCGAGGACGCAGGGGCGGGAGCGGGGGGCGCGACCGGCGTGATCACGCTCGCCTGCGCCTGTCCATCCTGATGCGTCACGCGCTGACGCTGACGCTCTCGGTAGCGGCGCTGTCGATCGGCGTGATTCGCCGCGCCCTCCGGCGAACGCTGATGGCGTCGCCCAGCCTCTCGCACCTGCTGCCGACGGTGCTCCTGCGCGCACTCGGGCGAGCATGTTGCGCGGCGGCGACAGCGAGAGCAGAGAGCGACCAACCTCCCGCAGAGGCGGCAACGCCCGAAGTCGAGGGCCGGCTCCATGACGTTGTCGTTCGCGCGTTCGGGACCACGACGCAAGCCCCGTCGAAGAGCCACCGCGATCGATCAGCACCGCCCGAGAGGGTCAAAATTCTGCGGATCCTCGTGGCCGTCTACAATCGACCATCGCGCGGGCGCGCAGCGCTCCGTGGAGACCCACGCGTCCAGGTCCCCGGGCGTGATCACCCGGCCCGAAGGGTCCGTCAGGTCTCCCGAGCGCGCCGCCGAGATCATGTCGTGAAGGGCGAGCATGCGCGCGAGGTCCTCGCGATCGACTTCGAGAAAGGCCGACGGCCGCCTGGCGCGCAGCTCGGTCAACCGGGAGAGCGTCTGCTTCCACGACGGCGGCAGCGCGAACGCGCGCTCGCGCAGAACGAACGCCGTCCCCGTCACCTCGAGCACCTTCGCGAGCTTCGTGGCCGCCGAGCGCGCGTTCGTGTCCTGGAGCAGGAACACCCTGCCGATCCCATCCGCACGACGCACCTCGATCTGGTGGCTCGCGCGCCGGTCCGCGACGGCGACCGCGCCGGAGTCCGCCGCGGCGACCGTCGCGTAGAGCGCCGCGCTGAGGCGGCTCTCGTCGAGACCGCGGCCGTTCCGGCTCGCGTCATCGAGCTCGCGCCGCGCGCGCGCCATGTAGTCGCCCCAGAGCGCCTCGAACCCGTTGCGCTTGTCTGCGCGCTCGTCGGCCTCCGCCTTCGGACTCGCGGGGCCCCGGTTCGCGAGGCTGTCAACGCCCTCTTCTCGAGCGCCCCGCGCGGGGGTCCGCAGTGCCTCACGGCAGGCGATCATGAGTTGCCGCGGAGTGATCGCGGGCGTGGCGCACCACTCGTCGACCTGCCTCCCGGTGAATGGCGCGGGAAAGTCCCCGCGTCGTTCCGAAGGCGATAGCCCCGCCACCCAGCACCGGATCAGGGCCTCGCACTCCTCGGGTCGGGGCAGCGCGAGCGTTAGGCGACGGCCTTCGACGCGCGTACGTTGCGGGGCGGCGAGCGCGGGGCGAATGCGCTCGTCCCACTCCGCATCCAGCGCCATCTGGACCACCACCGCGCCGGGCACCGTGTCGTGCAACTCCGAAATGAGCGACGCGTAGGCGCGGACCGGCCCGTGATCGGCTCCGCCAGCGAGGTTCTCGAGCTGATCGAACACGAGCACAAGCGGCGCGCTGACGGCGGCGACCACGGCGAGCGAGCGCAGGGCGTTCAGCGCCTCGTCGCCGGCGAGCCCCTCTCGGAGCCCGAGGCGGGCCAACTGCATCTCGTCGGGCTCCCTGCCTGAGAGGTAGGCGTGCAGAGCCCTGCGCTCGACCGACGTGGAGGCGAACGGCACGCGCAGCAGGCGGTCAAGCCATGTTGTCGCGATCCCCGGGTAGATCCCTTCGAACGCGTCGAGGGCCCGCTCCACCGCGCCGCGCCGAGCGCCATCGTCGAGGCCGACGACGTTGTGAAGGAGGTCAGCGGTCGCCACACTTCGCTGCTCGGTCGCATGCGCGAGCGCCCTCAGCGCGACGAGGTCGAGTTGCCGCAGGTCCGAGCTCCCGACCGCGCGGGCCAGCGCGTCGACGACCTCGCGCAGCGCGTATCGCGGCGTGATCTCGACGCCGATGCCCGGCCGCACCAGTGCGAAGCTGGCGCTCGACCCCAACCTCTTCCGCCAGCGCGCGAAGAGGTGCGTCTTGCCCGCCCCCGCAGGACCGAGGATCAGCGCGCACGACGCCGGCGGTGCGAGCGCACCTCGCGCGGCCGACGAGCGCACTCTCTCGACCAGCGCGAGCACCGCATCACTCGCGGATTTGTTGAGCGCCTCGACATCGGGGAGCTCCGCGCACCACGCGTCCGTGTGCTCACGATCGAAGGGACCGCTCATCGCGCCCCCGTCGGTGCGTCGATGCGGCGCGCATAGCTGAGCGGAGCGCCGCCGAACCCCCTCGGGCAGAGCGCCTCATCGGCCGCCGGGAGCGGGTCGAGAGAGCTGTGCGGCCGGAGTTCGATCGCGCCCGCGCGGTGGGCGTCGAGCAGGGCTTCACGGATCGCCTCTGGCGAGATCGTCGGCATGAGCGCACGCATCAGCCGCGGCACGGACACGAGCTCGTCGCCCGTGGGCGCAAGACGCGCGAGTGCGTGCGCCAATGCTCCCCTCGCCTCACTCGGCGCAGGCACCTGCGGCTTCACGGAAGCGGTGAGGTGCGCGAGTGCTTCAGCCATGTCGGCTCGCAGGATGGTGCGAGGTGGTGCCGCTCCGCGCGCCCTCGTCGTGCGCAGCGCAGCGGCCAGGGACGCCGCGCCCGCCGCCAGCGCGGTGAGTTCTTCGCGCGCGAGCACGGCGGCGTCGGGCGGCGCGAGGTAGGGGCGCCCCTCGCGCACGACGAGGTGTGCCCTCCCCGCGCCGACGTACCGCGCGACGGCGCGACGGAGTTCTTCGGCGCTTGCGCCCTTGACCTTCGTGCGCAGCCGCGTGACGGACGTCAACTCACCGCCCGCAAGCGCCGCGTCGAGCTGCCGCGCGAGCGGCACCCGCACGACGGTGCCCGTGCGCTCCAGACCGAGCTTCGCAAGTTGCTCGTGCAGGAGCGCCTCTCCCCGACGACTCAGACCGGCGCCTTTCGCGAGCCTGCGCAACGCGATGGCCCCCGAAGCGCGAACGTCAGCCTCCACGCGTGCAGCGAGCCCGACCGGCGGCGCATCGAGCGCCGGGTTCTTTCTCCTGGCCATGGCGCGGCACGATGCCTTGAACAGGGCGGGTGGTGCAAGGGGATGCGCCTCCGCACGCCGAGCTGCGCCGCACCCCCTCGGTCGCCGCCGGGGGCGACCGGAGCACCACCCAACGCCGCCGCACCGTCGCACGTAGCGGGCGTCGAAGCCCGACCACCCAGCAGCGCAAGCGGACTGGCGAGGGGACTTTCGGTCGGGCCATCTCTCGTCCGGATCGGCGCTCGCCGCGCCGTCGCCGCCTCAGCCCTTGAGCCGATAGACGTAGCTCCCGCGCTCGCCTTCGCGCGTCGCGTGGCCGCGTCGATGGAGTGCGTGGAGCACGAAGTGGACGTCGTCGGGCTCGAGGCGCTTGCGCCCGGCGTCGCGAGCGGCGCGGATCACCTCGCGACTGGTGAGGCCGTTGTCGTTCGCCCGGAGCAGCGCGACGATGAAGTCGCGGAGGGTCGCGAAGCGGCCGCGCGGCAGGACCACGGCAACCGTTCGAATCCGCGGCGACGGGGGGGCCTCCTCGCCGACACCCACGAGGGGCGCGCCGGCGAGATCGCGCAGCATCGAGTCGAGCCTCGTGACCTCTGCCGCGAGCACGTCCCGGTGCGCGCGCAGGAGCCTCGTGACCTCCGCGTCCGAGAGCGGCCGCCGCTCCGCGCTTTCGAGCATCTCTCCCATGGCCCCCGCGAACGAGCTGTCCCCTCCAGCACCGTCACGCCCACTGTCCCGCAGCGCGCGGCCGATGGCCGACGTCATCGCGTCATCGTAGGGCGTGTGGGTTCCCTTCGCGGAGGACGGCTCGAGGTGAACTGGTTGCTCGATCCGGGACGGGGCGTCGGAGCTGGCGGTCGAGTTCGAGGGCGTCGGCCCGATGCCCGCAGGCAACTCCTTCCTCGACCGCCCCCGCTGCCTGCGCGTTGGCGTGAGGAGTTCGCTCGGGTCGACGTTGAAGCCCGCGGCGAGGCGCGCGAGGCTCACGGCGGTGGGGTTGGCCTTCGCCGCCTCGATGCCGCGGTAGACGAAGGGCTGCATGTCCTGGCACCGGTGCGCGGCCTCCTCCTGCGTCCAACCGCGCTCGGCCCGCAACCGCCGCACGTTGCTCGCCACGCGCGCCATGAAGTCGACGTAGGTCGGCGAGTTGTAGAGCGCGCCTCGCTTCTCGGACTGCCGTCGCACGGGCGACGCTTCTCCGCCAGTACACTTGACTGCGAGCAGCCACTACTTCTAAAGTGCATTTCCCGATTCACGAATCGGGGAGTTCGTCGCGAGGGCGGCGGGGGCTTCCCGCCGTCGATTGGCCGGCCGCTTCTGCGCCGAGGCTGGCGCGACACGACGGGCGGGTGCGGGAGGATCGAGATGAGGATCGGGCTTGTGGTCTTGTTGGTGTTGGCTTGCGCGGGCTTCGGCTGCAGCGATGACCGCGGGCCCATCGGCTACGGCGACGCGGCCGTCGGCTGCCCGACGGGTCGCTCGTCGTGCGGCGGGCGCTGCGTGAACACGCTGACCGATGGCGAGAACTGCGGCGCGTGCGGCAACGCCTGCAGCGCCGGGGCGGGTTGCGCGGACGGGGCCTGCATGACGGGGTGCAGTGCGCCTCGCGTGACCTGCGCGGGTGCCTGCGTGGACCCGCAGAGTGACACGCGCCACTGCGGCGGCTGTGGCGCGACGTGCGTGGAGGGGCAGAGCTGCGTGCGCGGCGCATGCACCTGCGCGTCGGGCCAGTCGTCCTGCGACGGCCGGTGCGTCGACCTCGGCGGCGACGTCGCGAACTGCGGGCGCTGCGGCGTGACCTGCGCGTCGGGCCAGGCGTGCATGGGCGGTGCGTGCGTCCGCGTCACGCAGCCTCCCGACTGCACGGGCCGCGAGTGCGGCCCCGACGGGGCGGGCGGCTCCTGTGGCACCTGCCCGCTCGCGGGGTGGAGCTGCAACGGGCTGGGCCGCTGCATGGTGGAGGTCTGTCGCTCAGGATGCGATGGCCGCGAATGCGGGCCAGACCCCGGCCCCAACTGCACGGGGTTCTCCTGCGGACCGCTCATGGGGGCGTGCCCGAGCAACGCCACGTGCAACGCGAGCGGACACTGTGTGTGCATGCCGAACTGCGCCGGGCGCGAGTGCGGCAGCAACGGGTGCCCCGGCGGGGTGTGCGGGACGTGTGCAGTCGGACGAAACTGCAACGAGACGACGGGGCGTTGCGAGACGACGACCTGCGTTCCGCAGTGCAGCGGTCGCATGTGCGGCCCAGATCCGGGCCCCCACTGCACCGAGCAGGGACGTGTGTGCGGGATGTGTCCGACGGGCTTCGCCTGCAACGCGACGGGGACGGGCTGCACGCTGAACCCGGCGTCTCGCTGGCAGGTGACGGCGATCAGCGGCACGGTGAGCCGCACGTCGCGCTCCGGCGGCGGTTGGGATCTCGATGGCAGCCCTCCGGACCCGATCCTCTACCTCACGATCGGGGGCACGGAAATCGGCACCAACGTCGCGGCGGACACGTACACGCCGCGATGGACGCGCGGAGCCTTCCCACCCACCACGGCCTCCGAACTCCTGGCGGGGATTCGGATCCTGTACAACGACGACGACTTCGGCCCCGACGACAACATCTGCCTGCCCGGGACGTGGGGTTTCACGGCCGATGAGTTCGTGGCGGGCGGGGTGACCTTCACCTGCAACCCCTACGGCACCTTCACCCTGAGACTCACGGCCGTCCCGTAGCTTCGCCTCTCCCCCGTGAGTTGCGCCGGACCCGTGGCACACGCGGGCGCGGTTCGAACCACTACGAGTGCTCAAGTTTGCGCACAACCCGCGCGAGGAGCGCGACGATGACGACCAGTAGACTCGCGGCGACCGCACTGACCGCGGTCCTGACCATCGCGTGCAGCGACGATCCGCCGTCGAACCAGGAGCCCCCGCCCGGATCTTCCGCCTGCGGAACGACCTACTGCACGGCCACAGAGGTCTGCGTCTACGGGCACGCAGACGGGTTCCCACACGGCTGCGCACCGCCCTGTTACGGCCCCACGGACTGCGCGGGAACGGCGGAATGCTGCGACTACTCGACGTTCCACTACGACAGCAACCTTGGGCGTCTCCGCCCCGCGGGCCGCTGCGTCACGACCTACCCAGGCGCCCAGTGCTTCTACGCCTGCGACGGGGGCGTGTGCATCCGCCGCTGATCAGCCCGCTGCGCGGCTGCTCCAGGGGCAGCACCCCAGCGAGGTGACCATGGCGCAGTCGCGCGAAGCGATCGCAGAGCGGCAGATCCGCGGTCAGGAGCACTCGGCCACACTCACCCCTCGACGTGGATGGCGTCGATCGCGACGGTGCTCGCACGACGCGCGGTACGCGGCCGGTCTCCGCTCTTCGTGTTCGAGCCCTGGTCGGCGGTGAGCGCGCAGCCGCTCGTCTCGGTCACGGCCGCGGCCATCGACCCCGAGCCGATCGCGATCGTCGACGCCGCGGACCTGGCCGATCGCCCACGCCGCGCGCTCGCGACGCTCATCGAAGGCAACGCCCCCGATGCCGATCGCTCCAACCGTGCCGCTGGACGACAGCCCACGTGCAGCGCTCGTGCAGGGGGGGTGATCCAGGCGTGCCACTCGGGCGTGCGTGAAACCCTACCGTAGCCTTGCGCAAGCCTGGGTCATCCCTTCCCGCGACCCTACCTGCTCCCCTACCCGCGTGCCTGGCCGTGGTTGCCTTGCGTAGGAACGTGTGGGGGATCACGCGCGCCCTTGCGGTGAGTTCAGCCCCGCGGACGGGTTCGGTGGGAAGGGGCGGTCACGGGGTTGAGATGAGCAGGCGGAGGTTCGCGCGCGGGAGGAGCGAACTGCACGTAGGCAGGGTGGGTGCCCTTCGCCACGAAGCGAGGCGGCGGAACCTTGCGAGGCTTCTTCCGGCGAAGCGGAAGCGCGCGCGTGACGGAGCCGTCGCCCCTCACCTCGTACGCGCGCACGTGCACGACCTGCCGCTTGCTGTCGCGCAACTCCACGCGATAGCGACCCGGTCCCAGCGAAAGAAGGATCGCGTGAAGGTCGCTGTCGACGGAGGCGTTGAACACCACGGTGCGGCGCATGCCGGTCGGCGTCCGCTCGGTGAGCCGCCAGACGATGAACTCGACGGGCCTGCCAGGCGGGGGGCGAGGGCGTCGGGGGGTTGATGCTGCCATGCGATCCAGATTACTCTCGAGTAAATTCGTGTCGAGTCCTCGTCCGCCCGCAGCGAGCCTCGACATCACGTCGGGGGCGCCTCGCGGCGGCGACGTGTGATAGGTCTCGGAGTCCGATGAAGCCTGGGCCCACCTCCATCGCCGACCGCATCCGCTGGGTGATCGGCTCGCTCGACATCACGCAGGGAGCCTTCGCCTCGCTCGCGAACATGTCCCCCTCGCAGTTCAGCGTGCTCCTGCGCCGCCTCAACGAGCGGCCCTACGCGATCGAGCTCGAGACCGTGCTCCGCCTCGCACATGCAGGCCGAGTCGCCCCCAAGTGGCTGTTGATGGGCGAAGGCGAGCCGTACGATCAAGGCGGCCTCCAGGGCACGCCCAGGCCCCCACCTCTGCGCGAAAACCCGTACTTCGAAACGCACCTCGGCGAACTCCGACGACAGAACTTCATCGTCCCCCCCGAGCTTGCCGCGTGGATCGGCGAGGTCGCGTTGCCGCTGGACCACGCCAGCGAGCTCACCCCCGACGTCGTGGCGGCGCTCGCGCGCCTGCGTCTTCAGATGCTCTACGGGCGCATGATGGAGCTCGTGGAACACGCCCCGCTCTCCTACGGACCGATCGTCGTCGCTCCCCCCAAGGCATCGAAGCGTACGAGCGCCCGAACGCCGTCGCCCAAACCCAGGCCGAAGAAGCCCTCGACCAGGCGCGGGCGCTCACGTTGACTTCCATGTAAATAAAATGATATGCACATGATCACGCACGGCGACATGGCGCCGCGCGAAGGGTCCTCATGGCGGATTCGGCGCATGAACTCGTGGACACCCTGCGCCGCGTGCTGGGTGTCGAGCCTGCCGCGAACGGCATCTCGCCGCCCCAATGGGTCGATCTCGCGGCCGAGGCGAAGCGCCGGGGCATGAGCACGACGGCTCTGCGCGTCTGGTGCCTCAAGCGAGGCGTCACCATCCGCGAGGAGTCGCACCGTCGTGCGTGGGTGCAACCCGCGGCGATCGACGCGGCCGTCGAGGGGCTCCCCGCGGCGAAGCGGGCGCAATCGCCCCCCGCGCAGGCGAAGGCCGACGAGCTCGACCGGCTCATCGACGCGCAGGCGCAGCAGAAACCACGAGGGAAGAGGAGCACGAAGTGAGCGACGAGGACGAACTCCCACCGCGAACCGACAGACAGAAGGGTCGCTCGGCGTCAGCGGCGACCTCGCGCGGCCGCGCGGCTCGACGGCGCCCGCTCCCGACCCTTTCGAGGTAGGCCATGGGTCGACCGCGCGAAGGGCAAGCCGTGTTCGTCCGGGGTCGCTGGGTCGCGCGGGTGCGCCTCACGCGGGAGCCGCCGGGGGCCAGCGGCCGCGCCCGCTACGCCGACGTGGTCGCGCTCGGCGGCGACGGCGCGGAGCTCACCCGCCCGACGAAGGAGGCCCGCGCCGCCGCGAAGCGATACGCCGCGCGGCTGCAGACGCGCTACGACGACGGCACGTGGTCGCCGCCAGGGCGTGGCGAGCCCGCGACGCTCTCTCCCTCGTCCGCCCCCACCCTCACGTGGGTGACGGCCTGGCTCGCGAAGCAGACCTACTCGAGCGCCCACATGGAGCAGGCGCGCACGGCGGCCTGGCTGCCTCGCACGCGGCTCGCGACGATCCCGCTCGGGCAGGTCACGGCGCGCGACGTGGCGACGTTCCTCGGCGAGCTGCGCGAGCTCCCGAGCGCCACCGGCCGACGCCCCGCCGAGCGCACCGTGCGCAACATCTTCGACGCGGTGGCGCGCGCGCTCAGGGCGGCCGTATTCGAAGGGCATCTCGCGGCTGATCCCACGTCGGTGCTCCCCTCGGAGGTGCGCCCGAAGGCGGTCGACGTGAACCCTGCGGCGCGGCGCGGCTACCGTCTCTCTCGTGCCGAGGTCGAGGCGTTGCTGCGCGCGACCACCGACCGCATGCGCATCGTGTGGCACGTGCTCGCGTTCACGGGCATGCGCGAGAGCGAGTTCCTCGCGCTCACATGGGGCGACATCCTCGACGACCGGCCGCTGCGCCGCGTCTTGATCACCAAGCAGATTCACTACCGCACGCGCAAGGTCGCGCCGCTCAAGACGCGCGACACCCGCGAGGTGCCCGAGCACCCGTCGCTGCGGCGCGAGCTCGAGGCGTGGAGGCTCGCGTGGGCAAAGCACTTCAAGCGCGAACCGGCGGCCGCCGACCTGATCCTGCCGACGTGGGGGCGCCGGCGCTATCGCGGCGCGCTCGTGCCGCTCTGGTCCGCGCAGCTCCGCGTGGCGCTCAAGCCCGACCTCGCCACGGCCGGCGTGAAGGACCACCGGGTGCATGACCTTCGGCACACCTTCGCGAGCCTCTGTGCGGACGCGGGCATGCGCGAGAACGTGGCCGCGCGATGGACGCACACGCCGCAGGGGAAGGACGCTCGCCACCTCTACGCCGTGCCGTCGTGGCCGGCGCAGTGCGCGGAGATGCAGCTCCTCAAGCTCTCGACCGCCCGCCCGTCGTCGCCCCGCCGCGCCGTCGGATAGGCATGACGATAAGCATGACGGAGGATCTCGCCCGGAAGCGCGTTTCGCGCGAAAACGCTTATGTGAGAGGCGGTCGCCCGACGGAGGATCACTTTGATCAACGAAGGAGTTGAACCTTCGCCTTACCGATCCGAAGTCGATCGCTCTACCTGACTGAGCTAGTTGATGCGTCCTTCGCCCACGTGGCGCCGCCTCTCGAGCGCACCGTAGACCGCCGCGGCGCGCGGGGCAACCGCCATCCCCCTCCCGCGGGTGCTACCCTCCGTCGCCCCGCCGTGGAAGCCTTCGCCGCCGTGTACCTCGGCCTCGCGCTCGCGGGCTCGCTGATGGCCCTCGCGCAGCGCCGCTGGCCCGCGGGGGGAGCGCCCCCCGCGCTCGATCGTTCGCGTACGAACGACCTCGCGTGGTGGCTCTTCTCGCCGCTCGTCACGGGCACCTTCACGCGCGTCGCCACGCTGGGGGCGGCCTTCAGCCTCGCGTGGGCCCTCGGGTACGGGCTCGACGCGGGCGCGATGCTCCGCGCGCTGCACGCCGTCATGCCCCTGCGCCCCTGGTCGCACCCGCTCGCGTGGCAGTGGTTCGAAGCCCTCGCGCTCGCCGACCTCGTGGGCTACTGGAGCCACCGGCTGCGCCACACGCGCTGGCTCTGGCCCCTCCACGCGGTGCACCACAGCGCGTCGCGCCTCGACTGGCTCGCGGCGGCGCGCATGCACCCGCTCGACGACCTCGTCGACGAGCTCGCCGTGGGCGCGGTCACCCTCGCGTGCTTCGACCCGCGCGTCTTCGCGATGCTCGGCCCGGCGCTCATCGTGCACACGGTCTTCACGCACGCGGCGGTGCGCTGCGACCTCGGTCCGCTGGGCTACGTGCTCGTGTCGCCGACCTTTCACCGCTGGCACCACGAGGCGTCGAGGGCCTCGCCGGGGTGCAACTTCGCGGGGATGTTCTCGTGCATCGACCTGGCGTTCGGCACCTTCTACCTCCCGGAGGGCGAGGAGCCTTCGCGCTTCGGCGCGCCTGGGGACGGCGTGCCCGAGGGCCTCGCGGGTCAGCTCGCGCACCCCTTCCGGGTGATCTTCGGGGCGCCGCGCGATTGATCGGGGCGGCGCGACGTGCGATCACCCGTGGCCGTGAGCGAGACGAACTTCACGTCCTTTCGCGCGGTGCCCCGCACCGGTGTGATCTACGTCACCACCGAGGCGCAGAAGCTCGGGTTCCGGTACGGCGCCGAGGGCTGGTGCAACCTCGGGCAGGGGCAGCCCGAGACGGGGCCGCTGCCCGGCGCGCCGCCGCGCATCCAGTCGATCTCGATCGCCACCGACGACCAGGAGTACGCCCCGGTGCCCGGCCTCTGGGAGCTGCGCGAGGCCGTCGCGGGCATGTACAACGACCTCTACCGCCGCGGGATGCCCTCGCAGTACACCGCGGAGAACGTGTCGATCTCGGGCGGCGGGCGCGTGTCGCTCCTGCGCGCGGCGGCGGCGCTGGGCAACGTCAACCTCGGGCACTTTCTCCCCGACTACACCGCGTACGAGGAGCTGCTCGACGTCTTCCGTCTGTTCTCACCGATCCCGATCCTGCTCGACCCGGCGCGGGGCTACGAGTTCACCGCGGGCGAGTTCGAGCGCGAGGTGGTGGGCCGCGGGCTCGGCGCGGTGCTCCTCTCGAACCCCTGCAACCCCACGGGACGTCTCGTAGGGGGAGAGTCCCTGCGCCGCTGGCTCTCGGTCGCGCGCGAGTACGACTGCGCGCTGCTCATCGACGAGTTCTACTCGCACTACATCTGGAACGCCCCGCCCGGCGCCGAGGCCCCGATGGAGAGCGCCGCGCGCTACGTCGAAGACGTGGACCGCGACCCGGTGGTGATCTTCGACGGCTTCACCAAGAACTGGCGCTACCCCGGCTGGCGCATCACGTGGACGGTCGCCCCGCGGCCCATCATCGAGGCCGTGGCGAGCGCGGGGTCGTTCCTCGACGGCGGCGGGTCGAAGCCCATGCAACGCGCCGCGTGCGAGGTCGTGACGGCCGACTACGCGCGCGCCGAGACGGCGGCGATTCAACGGGCCTTCGGGCGCAAGCGCGCGATGCTGCTCTCGCGGCTCAAGTCCCTGGGCGTGCGCTTCGACCGCGACCCCGACGGGGGCTTCTACGGCTGGGGCTCGGTGGCCGCGCTGCCGCCGCCCTTCAACACGGGCATGGGCTTCTTTCGCGCGGCGCTCGAGCGCCAGGTGATCACCGTGCCGGGCGAGTTCTTCGACGTGAACCCCGGCAAGCGCCGCCTCGGCCGCCCGTCGCGCTTTCGCGACCACGTGCGCTTCTCGTTCGGCCCCGAGGAGCGCGTCGTCGCCGCCGCCCTCGACCGCCTCGAGGCGCTCGTGCGGGGGTGAGGGCCCTCCCCCCGTCCCCCTCCCGCGGACGCGGGAGGGGGTGCCTGGGAGTAGCCTGCATAGCCTCACCCCCCCGCCCCTCTCCCGCGAGGGCGCGGGAGAGGGGGGCGCTGCCGCGTTCGAGGTGAGAGCGTGAGCGATCGCGCTGCCGCGTTCGAGGTGAGAGCGTGAGTGATCGCGCTGCCGCGTTCGAGGTGAGCGCGTGAGCGTGCGTGCAATGCGGCGATGGCGACGACGCGACGGTCGCATCGCGCGAACGCACGACGCCCGATAGGGACCCCATCCGGGCACCGCTCGGCAGCTCGACGCCGGGTGTGAGCAATCGCTACGTCATCACCCCGCGCGCGCGGCAGCGCGATCACCCACGCTCTCACCTCGAACGCGGCAGCGCGATCGCCCACGCTCTCACCTCGAACGCGGCAGCGCGATCACCCACGCTTTCACCTCGAACGCGGCAGCGCGATCGCCCACGCCGTCACCTCGAACGCGGCAGCGCCCCCCTCTCCCGCGCCCTCGCGGGAGAGGGGCGGGGGGGTGAGGCTATGC